>NZ_DATBVQ010000119.1:0-11832 GCF_036515215.1 Flavobacterium sp. | reverse complement strand
ATAACTGACGGAAGTATAAAGGAACAGAAGACCAAGTAGAGTCCGAACAATGATGGTGGCGATTTTCATAGTATTTAGGTTTTATTGGTTATCGTTTTATGTGGTGCTGTCACACTTTTATTCCTAATATATTATTTCCCATTACCTGTCCCTTCATCTGAAAAACTGCTTTTTTCAAATAAGCGTTTGTGAGGCGGTACGTTATTGTAAATTTACAAAAAAAAATGGACTGATTTTTCTTATATGATATATTAAAGGTTTTTTTTTATCGTAATTTTGAGTTTTTAAAAACAAGTACTTTTTGAGAACATCGATTCACAAACACATTTCAGACCCAAAATTGTTCAAAAAACAACTTTTAATTTGGTCGCAACAATTCCGCGAAGTTGTTTTTATGGATAGTAATGATTATCCCCAACAGTATTCCAATTATGACTGTTTGCTGGCTGTGGATGCTTTTACTTCAATAAAAACGGACTCCCAAAATGCTTTTGAGGATTTAAAACAATACCAACAAACTACCAAGGATTGGATTGTTGGTTACTTGGCCTATGATCTGAAAAATGATGTTGAGCCGCTGCAATCCAATAATTTTGATGGTCTGGAATTTCCGGATCTGTTTTTCTTTCAGCCAAAAAAAATATTTTTGTTGAAAGGGGATCAACTTGAAGTGCAATACCTTAGTCTTTGCGAGGATGAATTTGAAGAGGATTTAGAAAATATAGTCGAAAGTCGAAAGTCAAAAATCGAAACAGAAGAAATTCTAACGATCCATCAACGGATTTCTAAAGAAAATTATCTCGAAAAAGTGTCAAAAATGCTTGCTCATATCCACCAGGGTGATTTGTATGAGGCAAATTTTTGCATAGAATTTTATGGCGAAAATGCGAACATAGACCCACTGGAAAAGTTCCGGAAACTAAACGATATTTCGCAACCTCCGTTTGCCGTTTTTTTTAAAAACAACAAGCATTTTTTGCTGTGCGCATCCCCAGAACGCTATTTGAAAAAGGAGGGCAATTTGATTGTTTCCCAGCCGATTAAAGGAACGGCGAAACGATTTCCTGATCCGATTGAGGATGAAAAATCAAAAACTGAATTGGCATCAGACCCAAAAGAACGAGCAGAAAACATTATGATTACGGATTTGGTTCGAAATGATTTATCCCATACCGCACAAAAAGGGTCCGTTCAGGTGGCAGAATTGTGCGGCATTTACTCATTTATGCAAGTGCATCAGATGATCTCCACGGTCACATCAAAATTGGATCCTCAATATGGTGTGATTGACGCCTTAAAGACCAGCTTTCCGATGGGAAGTATGACGGGAGCGCCTAAGATTTCAGCAATGAAAATCATTGATTTACTGGAGGAAAGCAAGCGTGGTTTATACAGTGGGGCGCTTGGTTATTTTACCCCCGATGGCGATTTCGATTTCAATGTGGTTATTCGGAGTATTTTATACAATCAGGAAAAGCAATATGTGTCCTTTTCTGTGGGTAGCACCATAACATCATTGTCAGTTCCTGAAAAAGAATATGAAGAATGTTTGCTTAAGGCAAAAGCGATGCGAGAAGTCTTGGAATAAGTGGAATTCATAAAACAATTTCAGATTTTAATCTTTATTTTTGAAGAATGCTAGATAAACTAAAACATCATATTGCCCAAAACTTCCCTTTTTTAGGAAACAAAAAACTATTGCTGGCAACCAGCGGTGGTCTGGATAGTATGGTTATGGCTCATCTATTTCACAAATTGAAATATGAAGTCGCCCTAGTTCACTGTAATTTTCAGTTAAGGGGCATGGAAAGTTTTGGGGATCAGAACTTTGTCCAAGAGTATGCCGAAGCGAATGAAATCCCGATTTTTGTCACACAGTTTGACACAGAAGCTTTCGCCAAAGATTATAAACTCTCCACCCAGGTGGCGGCGCGTGATTTGCGCTACAACTGGTTCTACGAACTTTTGGAGACCGAAAATTACGACTATATTCTCACTGGCCATCATGCTGATGATAACGTAGAAACTTTTCTGATAAATTTAAGCAGAGGTACCGGGCTGGAAGGACTGGTTGGAATTCCGGAGCAAAATGACAAAATCATCCGACCGCTGTTGCTTTTTTCTCGCGAGGAAATTGCAAACTATGCCAATGAGCATGACATTCAGTGGAGGGAAGACAGCAGCAATGCCTCGGATAAATATTTGAGAAACAAAATCCGTCACGATTTAGTCCCATTATTTAAAGAGCTTAACCCACAATTCCTAGCTTCCTTTCAAAAGACACAATCTTTCCTGCAAGAATCACAGCAAATGGTCGAAGACGCTTCGATTATGGTGTATCAGCAGGTGGCAAGTCAAGATGAAAATGAAATACGTTTTGATCTAAATCAATTGAAAAAATTGCCCAATTACAGCTCGTATTTGTACCAGTGGCTGCATGAATTCGGATTCTTGGCATGGGATGACGTATATGATTTGGTTGACAGTCAGTCCGGAAAACAAGTTTTTTCGCCCAGCTTCCGATTGTTGAAAGACAGGGATTTCTTGATTTTATGCCCAATAAACGCTGAAATTGCTGACCAAGATTTTTTTATTGACCGGGACACAAGCGAAGTTAATGTTCCCTTAAATCTTTCGTTTTGTAAGGTAAATGACATTTCCCTTCCTTCAAATACCGCTATATTTGTAGACCAAGACAAACTCGGCTTTCCTTTGGTTTTGCGCCGCTGGAGACAAGGGGATTATTTTCAGCCTTTCGGAATGGAGGGCAAATCTAAAAAAGTAAGTAAGCTTTTTAAAGACGAAAAATTGTCACTGGTAGATAAAGAAAACGTATGGATTTTATGGTCTGGCGAAACGATTGTTTGGGTTGTGGGAGTCAGACAGGATGAACGATTTAGAATAGACGATACCACACAAAATATATTAAAAATACAATTAGAATAATGAGGAAAACTATTTTTTTACTGCTTGCATTTTTGGCTTTCGCCAATGTGAATTCTCAAATATTAGATCCCGTAAAATGGACCACCAAAATTGAAAAGAAATCGGACAAAACTTATATTCTGACTTTCGATGGGGTTATCGAAAAAGATTGGCATATGTACTCCCAATTTACCCCGGATGGCGGACCATTGGCGCTGGAAGTTATATTTAAGAATCAAAAAGGCAATTTTAGTCTTATTGGCAAAGCCAAAGAGAGCAAAACAAAAACGGCCTATAATGACATTTTTGAAGTCGACGAAACTTATTTTCAGAATAAAGCGCAAATTCAACAGATAATACTTGTTAGCAACCCAAAGACGACAAAAATTGAAGCCGAACTGAATTATCAGGTTTGCAAGGAGGTTTGTATCAATCTAGAGAAAAAGTTCACTTTTTCTGTTCCAGCCGGCGCAACTGTATCAGCCATGCCAAAGGTCGAAAAACCAACAGTCGAAATGGCAGATACGGTAGATTCTACAAAGGTTGACTTGCTTGTTCCGAGCCTTGGCGCCAGTACTATTGTGGAAACTACTGCTGATAACGCAGAGATTGAAGCAGCAAAGGGCGATTCCCGAAGAGGGTTATGGTCAATATTTTTTATCGCTTTCCTTTCGGGATTTGCGGCATTGTTGACGCCCTGCGTTTTCCCGATGATTCCTATGACGGTTAGTTTTTTCACCAAACAAAGCAAAAGTAGGGCCAAGGGTATTAGAAATGCTGTTATTTATGGTATTTCGATTATTGTGATTTATGTTCTTCTTGGATTTTTGGTGACCTGGATTTTTGGTGCTGATGCCTTGAATGCGCTTTCTACCAATGTTTGGTTTAATATCATTTTCTTTATTTTATTGGTGGTTTTCGCCGCCTCGTTTCTGGGTGCATTCGAGATTATGTTGCCTAATTCATGGGCCAATAAAGTAGACAATCAAGCGGATAGGGGAGGTATTATCGGAATATTGTTCATGGCTTTGGCGCTGGCAATCGTTTCGTTCTCTTGTACCGGACCCATTGTGGGCACATTGTTGGTTGAAGCTGCCTCCAAAGGAGGAATAGCGCCTATCATAGGTATGTTTGGCTTCTCATTGGCCTTGGCCTTGCCGTTCATGCTTTTCGCCATGTTTCCGGGTTGGTTGCATTCTTTGCCCAAATCTGGCGGATGGTTGAATACCGTGAAGGTGGTTTTAGGGTTTCTGGAATTGGCCCTAGCATTCAAATTCTTGTCGAACGCTGATTTAGTTTTGCAATTGCATTTATTGGAAAGGGAAGTTTTCTTGGCAATCTGGATTGCCATTTTTGGAACCTTGGCCTTTTATTTATTCGGCAAAATCACTTTGCCTCACGACAGTCCGCTAACTCATATTTCAGTGGGAAGACTACTGTTTGGGCTATTGGTTCTGACCTTTACCATTTATTTAATTCCCGGACTTTGGGGAGCGCCATTAAAATTGATTAATGCCTTTCCGCCCTCCGTGGAATATAGCGAAAGTCCTTTTGGAGTAGGTGGTTCTGGAGGGAATGCGCCAATGGCTATTTTACCTGATGGCGCTAAAAGTGGTCCTCACGGATTAGTCGTTTTTGAGGATTATGATAAGGGATTGGCTTATGCCAAATCAGTCAATAAACCAATCATGCTGGATTTTACGGGTTATGCCTGTGTGAATTGCAGAAAAATGGAGAATAATGTATGGCCTGACCCCAAAATATTGCCGCTTCTAAACAATGAGGTGGTCCTTATTTCTTTATACGTGGATGATAAGCGGGATTTGCCCAAAGACCAACAATTTGTTTCTAAAACAACGGGGTCGGAGATAGAAACAGTAGGGGATAAGTGGACTGACTTTATGATCTCCAAATATAAAACGAATACCCAACCTCTCTACGTTTTGACCGATTTGGAAGGGGAAAGTTTAAATAAAGCCACTCCAACCATTAGCTACGTGTCTCTGGAAGAATATGAAACATGGTTGAAAAACGGAATTTCCAATTTCAAGAAATAGGATTAAATTCGGTATTGCAAATCAAAAAGAGGCTATCAGTTTATTGATAGCCTCTTTTTGATTTAAATTATTTAGTTATTTACAAGAATTCCCCATGTTGAGAGATGTCCAAGCCTAGTTCTTCTCTGTCTTCACTTACCCGAAGAGGGGTGATTTTATTCACTATAAAGAAAAGGAAATAGGACATCGTAAATGCAAAAACTGAAACGATTACTAAAGCTATCAGTTGGTGTAAGAAAAGCGTAGTTTCTCCAAAAATAAGCCCCTGATCTGTAACCGCAGGATTTATGGCTTTCGATGCAAACACGCCAGTCAGCAACATTCCGGTCATTCCACCAACACCATGACATGCAAATACATCTAAGGCGTCATCAATTTTACCTTTATGGAACTTGCTCACCATAATATTACTTACGATACTACTGAATACACCTATGAAAAGGGCATTTGGGATGCTCACAAATCCCGCAGCAGGAGTTATCGCGACCAAACCAACGACAGTTCCGATACAGGCGCCCATAGCCGAAACCTTATGTCCGAGGATTTTATCAAAGAAAACCCAGGCCATTCCTGCGGCAGCGGCTGCTACAGTAGTTGTTCCCAAAGCTTGTGCAGCCAATCCGTTTGCGGCAAGGGCCGAACCCGCATTAAATCCGAACCAACCAAACCACAACAATCCTGTACCTAATAGTACATATGTTATGCGAGCGGGATTTGATTTTTGGCCTTTTCTTTTTCCTAAAAACATTGCACCAGCTAGTGCTGCCCATCCGGCACTCATGTGAACAACGGTTCCACCGGCAAAATCAAGGACTCCCATTTTAAAGAACAGTCCCTCCGGATGCCAAGTCATGTGGCATAATGGAGTATAAATAAAAAGAATAAATAAAACCATGAATAACATATAAGCCCAAAAACGAATTCTTTCGGCAAAGGCCCCAGTAATCAGGGCGGGTGTAATTATGGCAAATTTTGCCTGAAACAAGGCAAAGAGCATAAATGGGATTGTTCCCCAGGCAGTTGTAATCCCTACGTTTTTGAACATAAAATAGTCCCTTGGATCACCAATGAAACCTCCTATTGAAGTTCCAAATGACAAACTAAATCCAACAATTACCCAAAGAATGGTCACAATTATCATAGCCATGAAACTTTGTAGCATGGTACTGATGACATTCTTTTTGCCAACCATACCTCCGTAAAAGAAACCTAATCCGGGCGTCATTATCAAAACTAATGCAGTAGCGACAATCATCCAGGCGGTGTCGCCCGTATCAAATTTTACGGCTTCTGATGGAATTGGATTTTCGGCCAACATGAAATTCGTACAGACAGATAGGACCAGAAGGGTGATGAGGATCACGCTTAAAATAATTTTTCGCATTGTTTTTAGTTTTAATTCCGCGTAAAAATATAAAATGTTTCGATATGCCGTTCAAAAACAACCATGTACTCGCTTATTTTTGCGTTATTTAAAAAATGACCCCCTATAAAATGGGAGTAATGCAAAATGTATTGTCAAAATATTGATATATGTTAATTTCAGATCATGAAATGAGTTTAGATTGATAATCATTTCGCCACATCATAATGACTATAACAAAAAAAATCGGACAAATTGCCGCTATTGGCAACTTGTCTGATTTGGAATATTAGTAACTATGAAAATCAATCTACATTTTAATGTGTCATAAAATTGTATTTTCCAATTGATTTACTACTTCTCTGACTTATGTTATTGGTTGTATTTTTGTTTGTACATAGCGTTTAGCCTAGATTGATGATTTTCTAAATTCAGTAATTTTCCTTGAATAAAGGCATGAGTCAACTTGTTTGTTCTCATATCTAATGCGTCTCCCTCCGAAATAAATAAAGTGGTTTGTTTTCCTTCTTCCAAGCTGCCGCATAGTGCGTCTATTCCCAGTAGTTTTGCCGTATTTGAGTTTTACGGTGTCTAATAATTAACATTTGTTTACGGACAAAAAAAGACGATCAAAAATAAATTTGTCGTCTTTTTATTAAAAACTAGCATATACTTTTATCCGATTGTTTTTTCGATATAATCAGAATTCAAAAGATACAGCGCTCCCATGTATTGTATTTTGAAAGAAACTAAATCTCCTATTTTATATTTCTTTTTCGAACTCGAAATGTCAATCACCAGCATATCTGAACTGGCATCAATGATAGTGATATCGCTGTCCTCGGCCTCTATATATTGCGGTTGCATGTCCAACAGACCGATATCCAAGATTGCCCTTAAGGAAGTCTCTCCCAAATCATCTGAATCGCTTGGCACATAGGAAGTGCCAACACCGCTTTCTCCTAACTCACCAATTGGCGCATCCGGTTTTTCGGTGATTTCTATTATTTCTGAATACAATTTAAACACATCATTGTGCATGCCACCAATAGTATCGCCAGTAAAGAGGTCTTTACCGAAGAATAGGGCTTCACCAACTCTGAAATGGTTGACCGCCATGGGACGCGCATTTTTTAGAATCAAAGGGATTGCTACGGAAGTTCCTCCCGAAACCCACGGAATTTGTATGCTGAATTTTGCCTCTATCAGCTGCTTATACAAACTCAATTGAATTAATTTATCTTGGGTAGGCATGATGCCGCTCAAACAATTGAGGTTGGTTCCGATACCGAGAATTTCAATATTGGGCAATTTTAAAATATCACCGTAAAACTCAACCAACTCTTCACCCATTACGCCCTCGCGCAAATCACCCATTTCAATCATAATAATGATTTTGTGGGTCTTGTTTTGTTTAATAGCTTCTCTAGAAAGCATTGTAATAGTGTAAATCTCGGTATTAAAACTTACGTCGGCATATTTTACTATGCTTTCTATGCTTCGCTTTGCTGGAGGTTTGATATATACCGTTTGGATTTCAGGATCTAACGCTTTTATTTTCTTTAAATTACTGATGCGTGAATCGTGCATTTCTCTGACTCCAAGGGCAATTATTTCTTTCAGATAAATTTTATTTCCACATAAAAGTTTAGAAACGACTCCCCATTGAATGTTTCGGGATTTAAAGATAGTATCCAGAAAAGCATAGTTTTCTTCCAGTTTCTTTCGATATAGTTTTATGAATGCCATTAGTCAATGATTTTATGTGGAATCGTTTTAGATATTCGCGTTAATAATTCATAATTCAGTTGATTACTGAAATCACTAAAGGAAGCGACAGAAACAGAAAGATCATTTTGCGAACCTATCAGCACCACTTCGTCATCTTTTTTTACGGTTTCTACGTCCGTAACATCTATTGTCATCATATTCATATTCACCGATCCTACCACTATACATCGGTGCCCATTTATCAGCACCCTTCCTTGATTGCTTAGGGAGCGGCTGTAACCATGGGAATAGCCAATGGGTACAACGGCAATCTTCATTTTTCTTTCAGCCAAAAAGCTGGTCCCGTAACCGATAAAATCACCAATGGCTACCTTTTTGACGCTCATTATCTTACTTTTCCAAGTAATTACGCGATGCAGCGGATCTATTTTGCTTTTTTTGGTGTTCAAATAATTCACGAATACCTCCGGACTGGGCCACAAACCGTATTGCATAATACCGATACGAACCATATCCATTCTGGTTTCCGGAAACATGATAGATGCGGCCGAACAGGCTGAATGTCTCATTTCCGGCTTGAGGTCATTTTTATAAAGATACTGATAAATTTCGTCGAAGCGTTTGATTTGCTTATCGACCCTGTAATAGTTTGTGATGCTTTCTGCACCCGCATAATGGGTGCAAAGTCCCTTAAAGACAACATTTTCTTTTTCCTTTTTGAGGAAAGCGATAACCTTATTCATTTCGCTTTTTTCAAAGCCTGTGCGATTCATTCCGGTTTCAACTTCAATGTGCAGAATGGCTTTTTTGTTTAGTTTCTTGGCCATTTTCCCGGCCTTTGTCAATCTGCTTTTGTCAAAAACAAAAAATTCGACGTCATTATTGATGACCCATTCCAGATCCTCGTCCTGAACAAGCCCCATTACCATGACCGTGACTTTGTCCGATAATTCCTCTTTTACCGACTTGGCTTCTTGGACATCAAAAACCGAAAAATGGGTGATCCCGTTTTCATAGGCCATGCTGACAATTTCTTTAACGCCGTGTCCATAGGCATTGCCTTTCACCACGGATGATATTTTAACTTTTTTCCCAAAGGTAGCCTTCAGAAAATCTATGTTTTTTTTATAGGCCTTGCGATTGAGCTCTATTATTGAATTAGTGTGCATTCGTAATTTGTTTGCTGATTTGGTGAAAAATGGAAATTCCAGTTTCGATAATTTCGTCCGGGAAATCATAGTCGGGATTGTGAAGGGCTGGTGTATTTACTCCAGAACCCAGTCCAAACATGGCACCAGGATATTGCTGGGTAAATAAACCAAAATCTTCCCCCCAGGTAAAAGGCGTTTCTTTTTCCAATAGTTCTAAATCATTGACTTTTGCCGCACTTCTGATGTGATTTGCTGCCTCTTTGTTATTTTCATTGGCCTGAAATCCTTGTGTCCAAACTATGTTGCATTCCAATTGGTGTTCTTTTGCGATTGACTGTGCCAATTTTTCAAGTGTGGTTTCTACTTTCTTCATTTGAGAATTGCTGTCGCTTCTGACCGTAAAATGTACTTCTCCCGCACCGGCAGAAACGCCATAGGCTTTTTTGCCCATTACGGTGTAAATCGGGGTAAGAAGACAATAATTTTCTTTTGAAATATCAGATTGAATAATAGCGTCAAATTGGTTGATGATCGAAGCGATAGCCAATGCGGGATTAATTCCTTTTTCCGGTTCTCCTGCGTGCGCAGTCACTCCGTTTAGTTTTATAATGATACTATTGACTGCGCAAGTGAAGGTGTCGTTTTTGACCACAATTTGATTTTTTGGAAATCCGGGCAAGTTGTGCAAAGCGAAAACGTAATCGGGTTTCAGCAAGGCAAATTTCGGGTCCGAAAACACTTTTTGTGCTCCGCTACCGTCTTCTTCCGCAGGTTGAAACAGTAAAATTACCGTTCCGGTTTCGGGTCTGTTTTGGGAGAGTTCGGAGGCCAGACCGCAAAGTATAGCCATATGGCCGTCATGTCCGCATTTATGCGAAACACCATCGGTTAGCGAACGATGCTCAAATGTGTTTATTTCTCCGATAGGCAATGCGTCCAGTTCGCATCGGAACAGTACCGTTTTGCCCGCTTGCTTGCCTTTGTAAATGGCAGCTATTCCAGTTTTACCTATTTCTGTGATGATTTCATCGGGAGCGTATCTTTCGAGAAAAGCAACTATTCTTTTGGCGGTTTCCACCTCTTTTCCTGAAACTTCGGGGTTTTTATGCAATTCCTTTCGCAGAAGAACTAAAGATTCCAGGCGTTGTTGTAAATTTTCCATTTTGGACTATTTGATGAGACGCATTTCCAGGTATTTGTTGGTGAAACCCAGTTTTTCATATAGTTTTTTTGCGGGATTGTCCGGTTCCACATGAAGTGCAATATTTCCCTCCGCAATTGAGATGGCTTTTTGCATCAACTGTTTTCCGAATCCTTTACCGCGCTGGCTATTGTCAACGGCGATATATACCAAGATATTTTCAGGGATAAAGTCTTTCATGCCGGTATTGTTCAGCACTGTAACACCCACAATTTTATTGTCGTCTAAACCTACCACAATGTTTCCGCCTTTGTCGGGATTCATCACATAGGCGATACACTTTAGAATGTCTTCGATTTTATCTCCGTACTCCTCTAAATGAGTATATAGGAACTCGGCAATCGTACGATTATTATATGTTTTGTCTTCTCCTGAAGCTGCATTAACTATTTTGAATTCCATTTTGTCTTTCTTTTTTGTTATTATGATAAATCGATATTGTAATGAATAGAAGTAGTGAAATACTTATCCCGTAAATATTTGCGTCCAAATGTTCGGGTAATCTTATTCCTAAAGGTAATTTATTTTTGGTAATAATCAGAAAAATTGTGGTACCTCCGCCCAAAAGCATACTCCAAAAAGCGGCGATGGGATGGCTTTTCTTCCAAAATAAAGCACCAAGAACGGGAATGAATAATCCCGAAACCATGAACGCATAGGAGTGGAGCATGAGCTCCAATACATTTTGCATCTGGGATGCTAATAATATTGCAAAAACACCAATCAATAGTGTGACTATTTGCGAAAGCTGAAGCTCTTTTTCATGGCTTAGTTCCTTTTTTGAAAATTTGGCGAGAATATCGGTGACAATATTTCCCGAGGCCGCCATCAAGCAGCTGTCAGCAGTGGAAAGTATGGCCGAAAAATAGGAGGAAAGCATCAGTCCCATTAACCCAACGGGAAGAATGGTCGCCAATAAAACGGGCAATCCCATTTCGCTATCCATCGATGCGGCGTCCGTAATACCTTCAAATATTCCATTTGTGGCGGCCACTTTGGCAAGCATTCCCAAGATTACTCCCATAAAAGCCATGATGGGCCATTCGAAAACACCGGCAATCAGCCACGCTTTTTTTGCTTCTTTTTCGCCTTTACTGGCATAAATCCTTTGGTACAATGTCATTCCCACAAACCAAATCGGAATGATGGTTATCGACCAATTTAAAATTTGATACCATTTGACATTGGTTAATGACAGATATTCAGGAGCTAATGTCGCCTTGATGACGTCATAGCCACCCACAGCATTATAGGCAATGGGAATTCCTATGAAAACTAATCCGCCAATCAATATTAGCCATTGTATGGTGTCAGTATATATAACGGCCTTCAGTCCTCCGATTGCGGTATAAATGACCGCTATTGCACCCATGACAACCAACGCCGTTTGAATGTTTAGGCCAT
>NZ_DATBVQ010000118.1:0-35419 GCF_036515215.1 Flavobacterium sp. | reverse complement strand
AGGGCTGATATGTTTGCAAATCAAATTGCAGCTGAACTTGATTGTTCATATCAGCTCATAGGAAAACGTGGCCGAATTCTAGCGGACAAAGAATTAGTAGAAAGGTCCGAAAATAAAGCAGGCCGAAGAGTTTTTCTTATTACACAAGAAGCGCAAGATCTATATTTTAACGAAGACGGAGAAAAAGATAAATTTGATTTTGACGAGCCAAAGCATAAGGACAAAGCCTAACATGCCCTAAGCAAAATGGCAAACAATTACCCCCCGCTGCCGCACGAATCCTTTCGTGTGGTTCGTTGTTAATAAAATAACCCTATCTCTCGGATATGTCTTATGTACCCTTATGCATCGTGTAGCTACAAAACGTTGCCAATAACACAAAAAAAATGCCGAACATTAATTGGAAATATTGTCAAGAAAATTCTGATTTGATTTTATCAGCAGGTTTGCTAATGTTGATTAAAGCCAAACCGAATAGTTTCGGGACCATTTGCGAAAATTGTTATGGCAATTATTTGATAATAGACAAAAATCACATTTGGAGTTATACGGGAGAAGGCAAAAATCTGTCCAACCGAATAAAACAACACGCAAAAGAAAAAACTTCAACATTTTTTAAGAATTACGTCAAATCAAATAGTTTAGCAAAAAGACTGAAATTAGAGGATTTTGAATTTCGAACAATAAATAACTCAATAGGACGAAAAGAATTTGAGGAATTTACAATAATGAATTACCCAACAAATCTGAATAATTTTCAAAAAGGTAAAAGAAGATTATTTAAGGCAAAAGCTAATGAAAAGTTGTGGAAAGAAGTTCAAGAAAATTATAGGCAAATAATCCAACAAGGAGAAAAGGAGTTTTCCAAAACAAAGCATTTCAGTTGGACTTCAGCCGAGATAAATAATGGAGCTGGAATTTATTGGATTGAGCATAAAAAAGATGGACATATCTATATCGGAGAAAGTTCGGATATTTTTAAAAGACACGCAACTCATTCCGGAAGGACATATTTTTCTGCTGTTCGAAGGAATTTGGGCGAAACTATTTTAGGCTTCAAATTACAAACTATAAATGGACGAAAAAGATATTTTAACGATGATGAAGATTTACAATTAACTAAATATTTGAACTCTTGTACTATCAAAACTATGCCGATTTCATTCGGACGATTTGAACTCGAAGAACATTTAATTAGAAAGCATAAACCAATATTAAATCGGAAAGAGAACGCATAAGTACTTCTGGTAACAAAGTATATAACCTATGGCTTGGTCAGGTTCGTGCCGAGACACGCGACAGCTCATCTACCTAAACTTTAGCGTCAGACAATAGAAGAACTGAACACTGATAAAAAAACAATTCAAATTAGATTGGATTGAATATATCATTTAATAAATATAATAGAAAATGAATTACTCAGTACTTGTATCAATCGGAGCATTTATGCTTTGGATGTTTTCTGGATTTAAACAACAATACAAATACTTTTATGACAGTAAATTTTTATTATCCGCTATAATCGGAGTTATTACTGTTCTGATAGTGTTTTATATCCCCTCTGGCACTCGTTTGTCCGTAACTCTGGTGCTTGCTTGCAGCGAGTACCTCCATAAATTAAAGGATAATTCATAGCGTTTACAACGCGGCTTATATAAACAGAAGTAACTTTAGCCGAGTATACTCTAACTCCGCAAAGTCGAGCTGCTGCGCAAATGTCTCCGCCTTTGCATAGCTAAGTAATCTGTTTATATAAGCCGCGTTGCAAACGCTATATTTTGTTCGTACAAGTAAGTAGGTACTCGTTACAGACGAGCACCAGATTGGAGATCGGAATGCATCCAAACACAGGAGTAAACCATCCATCGAGAGGTTACTAAACATAAAAAGAGGCGCTCCACGGGAGCGCCTCTTTCAACATTATTTTATATTATACTTTATTGTGGCTGTACTACCGTGTTTCCATCAAGAATTACAGCAGTTTGCGCTAAAGCTCTTCCATTAAAAGACGCTCCTGTTTGAAAAGTTATCCCTGTTTTTGACAAGATAATACCTTCAAAATGAGACGTAGTTCCAAAATTAGCTTGACCAGCTACCTGCCAGAAAATGTTTGAAGCTTTGGCTCCACCTTGTAAAATCACTCTTGTTGTAGCACTCATTGCTAGATCACCTGAAATCTGGAAAATCCATACATCATCTGCTGATCCTGAAATGGTTATACTAGATGGTACCGTTACCGTACTAGTCCATTTATAAAGACCTGGAGTTAATATTTTACCACCAATATTTCCTGCTCCCAAATTGAGAAAATTAGGAGAAGGACGTCCTGCTGCATCATTGTAAGCTGTAATCATATTTTCAACCGCCGTAGTAAGATTAGATGAAGTTGGAGAAACCATGTCAGCAGCATATACTTTTCCGGTAACTTGCGCAGCCTTTGCATAACCTGTAAAATCTGTTAAAGATAATCCTGTAATATACGATGTAGCTGCTGGACTTAGTCCTAGATCTCCTGTAATTACAGACGTTGGTACGTTAGTAATCGTCGTTTTTGCAAGAATTACATAATTCCCTGCTGAACCAAGACTAACAGCTTTTAAGCCAACCGCCGCGTTAGCCGTTGTTGTAAATTCCCATTGCTTGTTAGCGCTAAGAGCTATTCCATCTGCACTTTTTACTCCTGTAGTTAGTGTAGCTGTATAAAGTGTATTAGCTGCAAGTACAGTTGCTGGAACAAACTTTGCAGTAGTACCTGAATATGAAACTGTTCCTAATACTGCGATTCCTGCTTGTTTTACTGTAAACGTTGTACTATTAATACTTGATGCATCCATTGCGACGCTAAAGTTTACAGAAACAACTTTATTTCTCGCAACATTTGTATCACTACTTAAGGGACTGGTTAAAGCCACAGTTGGAGTTGGAGCTGGATCCGATTGCGTGGTGTCGTCATTTGAACAAGCCGTAAATAAGACAACCATTGCTATTGCACAAGCTGATAATAAATTTTTAATTTTCATGTTTATATGTATTTGTGAAGTTTGGAAATTATCACATTGCGAAGGTAGGGTTGCTTTATATGTTTGCTGTTACATAACAATATCGTTAAGTTACATAATTCACACCTTCCTTTTATCAGCCTAAAATGGTATCTCTCATCAAAGAATAGCTATCCTATAAACATCTGGGAAATTCATTATCCCTAGATGCAAATTCCGTTTTCTGCAAGCTTACTTTCGATTATTTTCCCTCTGGTTCTCGTTTACAATGAGGACCTGCCTCCGAGCTCCGTAAAGTCTGACTGCTTCGCAAATGTCTCCGACTTTGCGCAGCTGAGTAATATGTTTATATAAGCCGCGTTGCAAACGCTTTATTTTGTTCGTACAAGTAAGTAGCTACTCGTCACAGAAGACCACCAGATCCGTGCGGCATGAAATGTTTGCGGGGAATGACTGTGGTACTTCCCCATCATAGTGATTCAAAGAATTTTGCGATTTGGCTCAAGGCTTTTTGCAAATCATTAGGTAAATCGTCACTTGTATAAGGATGCGATGCACCGAAAACATGATTGGCATCTTCAATAATAGAGACGGCACAATTGGGAAGGTTTTTGACCAAATTTGTTTCTGATACAGGAACCGTTTCGTCTTTTACGCCATGGAGAAATAAAAATTTTCGCTTATCCGATTTCAGTAAGTTTCGGAGATCCAGTTTATCTTTTATTTTCTGCGTATTTTCGACTAGTTGATAATACAGCGGCATTTTTTGATTTGTTCTTCCGTTGACGACAAATTTCACTCCGTTTTCTTTCCATAGTTTATCGTTCCCTTTTCCATAGCGAGCTACTGGATCCAGCACTGCCGCTAAGGTGGCGCAAGAAACAATTTCTGGATGTGACAAAGCATAGGCCAGAGCCGTTGCCCCGCCTTTAGAATGCCCGATGAAAAATAGTTTCTCAAAATCTACGCAATCCGCAAAACTTTCCTTTCTTAGATGGACCAATAAAGTACCGATATCTTCGAGCTCTTTTTCGAAGTTATTAGCTCCAAAAGCTTCCAGATCCACAAAGTCCAAAGGATGCATCGGAGAGGTTCCGTTGTGCGAAAAATTTAATTTCACAAATTGAAACCCCTTTTGCAAAAAGTAATCCGCCATCAAGTTGAATGCGCCCCAATCCTTAAATCCATTGAATCCATGGCAAAACACAATGAGCGGTCGCTTTTGGTTTGCTGTATATTGAATGTCGTAGCCAGCTGATTTGCCTTCGGCGCCAGTGTATGTCCCTTGCTGCTTCATAAGTCGATTCTTTAAAAAATAGAATAATGCCACAAAGATAGAACAATCAACATCTATGATTTTATATTCAACATCGAGAAAACCGATATGCCCGCGAGCTCAATCCTCTCCGGTTCTCGTTTGCAACGAGGACCTACTTACTTTTGAAAAGAGGGTGAAGCGTTTATCTCATTAAAAAAGTATTGTATTGAATACGGTTAAGCCATTTGCAAATGTGGCAGAATTACCATTTTAATTCGTATTTTTGTTTAAACGAAAATACGTGCATTCAAAACTTGCACAACGCCCAGAGTAGCTCGAACATCAGTAGCAGCAAGCTCCGGAAACTAAAAACATTATGGAAAAATATTTGCGTCAATTAATTTCAATTGCATTTGAAGATCAAAAAGAAATCTTTACCGGTTTTCTGATTGACTGGACCGAAGATTGGATATTGCTAAAGAACAATCCCGTTGATTTTATAATTGATGGTTACACGATTTTGAAAAACATAAACGTTAAGTCAATTATTCAAGACGAAGATTATGAGTTCACGGAAAGGGTAATTAAGCTTAAAGGTTTGAAAACAAGTGCCGAAGAAATAATCCCCCTTAACGATTTGCCTTCAATCATAAATTTCCTGGCAATCAAGTATGAGGTTTTCCAAATTGCCAAAAAATCCGACAAAGCAGTTTATCTCGGTAAACTCATTGAAATAAATGAAGAAGAACTCGTAATAGATTTTTTGGGAGCGGAAGGGAAATTTGACGGCGAAATGAGTTTTAAACTAAACAAGATACGAGTTATAGAATTTGATACTGATTATATTAACTCTCTGAAATTAATTATCAACGAAGAAAAGAAAAAGTAAGCGGCTGCTGCCAGTAGTCGTTCGGGATCATTTGCAAATTTAGCGGCATTCCGGTTTATTTGGAAAAAACTGATGGCTCTTGAAAAGCTGCATCGAACGTCATGACTTAATATGGACCTATTTATACTTTATCAAAAAAAAATCCGCCAGTAGCGGATTTTTTAAGTTTATTATGAGCTTTGAATTACTTGGGGTTTAAAATAAGTTTAATTCGTTTGATACTGTCTTCATAATGATATTTCGTTTCGGTATTTAGCGTTTTGCTCTTTGCTACAACCAACGTCGCCTTTAAAACATTCAGTTCACCTCTGACCAAAGATCGAAGGTCAGATTGCGATACGTCATAATAACCATCCGATTTTTCAGATTTTATTTCTTCGTTCATCAAATAGTTCATCCTTTCAATGTAGGCACGTTGCAAATTTCTACGGTATATAAGCACATTCGCGCCCGCAACTGTCTCTTTCCAGATTCCCTTTCTCATGTCACGTAGCAAGTCAAGCGCTTTATAATTATCGGCACCCATTATCTCCGCATCCATAAGTCTGCCAATACGTTCAAAGCTCAAAACATTGTTCAAATGGCGCGCTTGTAGGTTTCTGAACAGTTCCGTGTAACCTGAATAATCTATGTTTTTTAAGGTCGATACATTGACCAGCCAGGTCGGAGCGTTAAACGCATTGTCGTGCAGCCATCGCATGGCTTGCTGCTGCTGCGTCTTCGTAACGATTTCGTATACATTGCCTTTTTGGTTGGGCTTTTGCAGGTTTTCATGCACTCCTCCCACATTGGTCACGACATGACCGACATACCGGCTCCAAACGGCCAACATTTCCTTGTACAATTCATCTAAATCTTCATAATTGTTGGTTACGTCGCTCGTCCACTCCGACAAATGTGCCGCGACGTACTGCAAATTTTTAAGTCCGTATGAACTCGCTGTCATCGAATTGTCACCAATATCTTCCGTTTGAGAAGTCGGGTCAAAACTGCTGCTCTGTTTTCCGTATTTATACATCGGATTGCCCGTTTTCTCCAAAATCCATTTGTCCAATGTGGCCTTCTCCGATTCGGGAGATTTTGAATTTGGAATCAGCCTGTATCCCCAATTAACTGCATAGCGATCGTAATCTCCCATCTGGCGTATAAAGCGAATGTTTTTGTCTCCTGGCTGTGCAATATAATTGAATCGTGCATAATCCATAATACTGGCTGCAATCCCGTTTTTTTGCGTAAACGCACCATCCCTGTAACTTTCTACTTCATAGGCGCAACTGGCTCCCATATTATGCGGAAAACCAAGTGCATGCCCCACTTCATGCGCAATAACCATACGCATCATATTACCCATCTCCTCGTCACTGGTGTGTAATGTTCTGGCGGAAGGATTTGCGGCCCCCGTTTCCAATAAATATCTATTCCTGTACGAACGCAAATGATTGTGGTACCAAATCACGTCACTCTCTATTATCTCACCGGTTCTGGGATCGGTTACACTTGGCCCTACCGCATTACGGGTTGTGCTGGCGACATAGCGAATTACCGAATAACGGATGTCTTCCGGACTAAAATCGGGATCATCTTCTTTAGTTGGTGCGTCCTTGGCGATGATGGCATTTTTAAATCCGGCTCCCTCAAAAGGCTTCTGCCATTCCTCTATTCCCATTTTGATGTATCTGCGCAGTTTTTCAGGAGTAGCGGGATCTAAATAATAAACGATTGGTTTTATAGGTTCCACTAATTCTCCTCGGGCATAGGCTTCGGGGTCTTTGGGTTCCAGTCTCCATCGCCTGATGTAGGTTTTGCTGTCCGATTTTAACTCATCGCTTCCATAATCGTATTGGCTCATTGTAAACCATCCCACTCTTGAATCGGCCAGTCTGGGTTGCATCAGTTTCTCGGGAAGCAAAATCATCGATTGATTCATCTGTATGCTTATCGTTTCCGAGTCTTCAAGGACAGGCGGTTTTGACGCATTATAGGTGAAATCTTGAACCACCTCGATATTCATGGGGAAACTGCGCATCGTGTTGATGAAGCTACGCGAATCGTCTAGCCCTTTCACCTTGTAAGTTTCTCTCATAGCCGCTGACAATCCGCTAATGGATTTAACGTCAGTGCTGTAAAATTTCGTTACATCAATCACGGTGTTGGCGGAATCCCTGCTGAAGGCAACGATATCAAATGCAAACAAGGTGGGTTCGTAATTATTCGATTTGACCGAAATACTTATAGGCAAGCTGTCGTTAGCGATCGATTTATATGATTTCAGCTTTATGAGTATCTTGTCCTGAAAACGTTGCCATACGATTAACTGCTCATTGGTTTCTGAGCCTGCATTCACGTAGCCCCCACCTAAATCAGAAGGAAGTTTTGACAGCCTACTTACCAAAAGCATGTCCTTGTCCAATAAAACATTCGGAATTTCAAAAAAATATTTCTTGTCCACCTTGTGAACCGTAAACAATCCCGAATCAGAAATTGCGTCCTTGGTAATCACCTTGCCGTACTCCTTGATGGTCACTTCCGGTTTTTTTTCCACGGGAGGAGTTACCGCCGCTTCCGTTTTCTTATTTTTTTTTGGGCTTTGACTGTGCAAACTGGGATGTTGGCGCGAGCATTATTGCGGCTACTGCGGTTAAAAGGAGAATTTTATTCACTGACTGGTTTTTTTATGGTTTTCACAATCAAAAATATCTTTTAACAGCTATAAACTGACTGCAGATGACTGGTTTAACTTAATATTAACAATTGTTCAAACGACGAGGATGATACGCAATATAGGCTCGACCGTCCCAATGAATGTGAATATAACGCAACAATAAATGAAATAACATTGCCAAAAACTTTCCATTTAGAGCCAGAGAAGTTGCGACCATTGTTCGGGATTTTCACTTCATGATGAATTAGAATCATTATCTAAATCTGAGATGACAAACTCACAAGCACTATTCGGCACTGTTGTTCCCGGTAATTGGATATGAAAAAATAACGGAGAAATTAAAATAGGGTATAATCCGGATGGTCAGCCAAACAATCTGCAAAATCTATGTAACGAAAAACACATTTAACTGACAGATAAGGAAAAACGCTTCTGACTAATTTATACCTCCAGCAAAATGATTTCAGATAAAAATTTAGCGCGAATTGCAGGCTTTTGCTATTTAATAGTAATAGCTACGGGATTATTTTCCGAAGTTTTCGTTAGACAAGCATTAAGAGTCTCAAACGACGCTTTGACTACCGCTCATAACATTCAAACCAACGAAATGCTTTTCCGTTGGGGTTTTGTTGCTGACCTAATCAACTTTGTAGTGGGTTTGCCGACGATACTGATTATTTATTTTTTATTCAAACGAACAAACAAGCTATTATTGCAACTGGCCTTAGCGTTTGTTATTATCCAAACTGCCATAATCGCAGTAAATCTTCTGAATCAAATTTCACCATTGCTGATATTAAGCAACGATACTTACTTAAATACGTTCCAAGCTGATCAACTTGCAACCCTTTCGCTACTTTCCCTAAATATTCAGACACAAGGCTACGCTATTGGTTTAGTATTCTTTGGATTTTACTGTCTAATCGTAGGTTATGTCATTTTTAAATCAGAATTTCTACCTAAAATATTTGGGATACTTTATGCCATCACGGGTTTGTGTTACTTGGTAAATAGCTTTACGATGTTCCTTTCAAAAGGCTTTGAAAATCCATTGTTTGTACATCTTGCTATCCCGATTTTTATTGGAGAGTTATCGCTATGCCTATGGATGCTCGTAAAAGGTATTGATACCTCTAAAATGAATAATACGGTGCCAAAAGGACGAAACGCACCATTGAATAATATTATATCCGAATAGCCAAAAGGTTTTCAAAAAGTCAGGTTTCCGTAGAAAGGATTGTCTTTTTGCTTAGCTAATCCCATTTCAGGAGGCATCTTTGCCTCTTTTTTTATATTTTAACTTCACTTTCGGTAAAAATGCCTTCCACTCCTTTATGTAACTTTAGGGGGAACGCTTTATGATTGCTTTGCTTTAGACTTCTTTTTGACTAAAAATTTCGTTATATTTGAGTAGCATTGTGTTTGGCTGCGCAGCATAAGCGCGCTATCGCATTTTCAAACGTACAGGCACATCAAAGGCCCCCAGCTGCCACTTTAAACTACCATAAAAAAAGCGCGAATGAATCATTATTCATACCATTCACACACTGCCGATGTCATTATGAAAGTACGTGCAGAATCGTTAAATGAACTGTTTGAAACCGCAATGCGTGGCACAGGCAATTTACTGAAAAATAACTTTTGTAAGCAGACGGCGGCAAGTAGTATTGAAAAAAAAATTGTTGTTCACTCAGTAGACCTTATAGCACTATTAATTGACTTTCTGTCTGAGGTCCTTTTAAATAGCCATATCGATAAGACCATTTACTGCAATCTTAATATAGTCAAGCTAACCGATCGGGAGATTGAAGCTACAATTTCAGGCAGCTCGGTTGAATATTTTGACGAAGATATCAAAGCTGTTACGTATCACGAGGCCGATGTTTTTAAGCAGAAGAACAACCAATGGGAAGCCAGCATAATTTTTGACATTTAAGCACTATGATAGATAAATCGCAATTACAGAAGAAAAGTGATTTCCTATGGGAAATTCCGATGACCACCAGAGCGGATATGCGCGTTCCAGCCCATGTTTATGCTTTACCGGAAATAATTGAAAGTATGTCCGATGACCGTTCGCTCCAACAATTGGTCAATGTGACGACCTTGCCCGGAATTCAGAAGGCCGCAATTGTTATGCCTGATATACATGAAGGGTATGGCTTCCCTATCGGCGGAATTGCGGCAACGCTGTATCCCGATGGTGTAATTTCCCCCGGAGGAATTGGCTATGACATTAACTGCGGAGTACGCCTATTAGTATCCAATTTGGAATATGACGATATCAAGGACAAAGCGGAACAGATTGCCATTGAATTATACAATAAAATACCCTCCGGGGTTGGAAAAGGCGGTGAGATAAAGCTTACCCAAGAAGAAATGGACGAAGTTCTGACCGAAGGCGCAGAATGGGCGGTCCGGAAAAAAATGGGTTTTGCCGAGGATCTGGCGAGCATGGAATCGATGGGAAGACTCAAAGATGCCGATCCTAATGCCGTTTCTGACCATGCAAAAAAAAGAGGGTTTGACCAATTAGGCACCATCGGTTCCGGCAATCATTTTGTAGAAGTTTCCCGGGTGGACGAAATTTTTGACAATTTAACTGCAGAGCGATTCGGGATAAAGAACAATCAAATTGTAATCCTGATTCATACCGGGTCAAGAGGGTTGGGCCATCAGGTAGCCACGGATTATTTAAAGATAATGCTGGATGCAATGCCAAATTATAACATCAAAGTGCCCGATAGAGAGCTGGCTTGTGTACCATTTAGTTCAGCCGAAGGCCAGAATTACTACAAAGCAATGTGCGCTGCCGCCAATTTTGCCTGGTGCAATCGTGAGGTTATCACTTGGGAAATTAGGGAAGCCTGGAAACAACTTTTCCCCAACAAAAATGAACTTCAGCTGTTATATGATGTATCGCACAACATCGCAAAAATTGAAGAGCATGAAATTGACGGAAAACTGCAAAAACTTATTGTACACCGCAAAGGGGCTACCCGCTCATTCGGACCTCGACATGATGAAATCCCGGAACGATTCCAGGAAACCGGCCAACCGGTTATAATACCGGGAAGCATGGGTACGGCATCCTACATTTTGGCGGGCACTTCGCAAAGCATGCTGACCACTTTCGGCTCCAGCTGCCACGGCGCGGGAAGAGCCTTGTCCAGAAGGGCCTCAAAGCGACAGGTTAACGTGGCGCATCTGGAAAAAGAACTCAATGAGAAAGGGATATACGTGCGGGCAGGCTCAAGGACAGGCGTTGCCGAAGAAGCGCCCGAAGCCTATAAGGATATTGATCTGGTAATAGAAACGGTACATCGAGCCAATATTGCCTTAAAAGTAGCCAGATTGCGACCTGTTTCGGTTATTAAAGGGTAAGTTTGGATATTCCTGCATTTGAAGCAACGACTGAAATTTCCGTACAAAAACTGTTTAGCGATACCGTACTTAATACTAATCAATGGGTATCAAACTCGTGTACCATTTCGTTGGTCATAGACGGAAGCATGGAAAACCTCTATGTTTTTGATGCCATTGCGCCACGCTATCAAATTAGCGACCGTATCACCAAACAGAACTTATAGCTTATTCTTTGAATTATTTACGAAGTACATTTTCATCATTCCTCTGTTTTTAACTTCAATTTCACCTCTATAATCGCAGTCAAAAGTATCTTTAATCAGCTTATAGGTGTTTTCCGAAACATTAATCTGTCCCGGCGCTGAATTTGATTCCATCCGAGAAGCGATGTTTACCGAATCTCCCCAAATGTCGTAGGCAAATTTCTTGGTTCCTACCACTCCGGCAACGACCGGGCCAGAATTAATCCCGATACGAATTTCAAAACGGGTGTCTTGCGGCGGATTATCATTTCTGGAGTCCTTAACAAATTTGACAATCTCAAATGCTGCCTGCACAATTTTAACGGCATGGTCTTTTGTCGGAAAAGGCAAGCCTCCCGCACACATATAACAGTCGCCAACAGTCTTAATTTTTTCCAAATTATATTTTTCGATAATTTCATCAAATTTAGAAAAATAATAGTCCACAATCTCAACCAATTTTTCAGGCGAAAGCTTTTCGGCATAATGGGTAAACCCCACGAAATCGGTGAACAAAACGGAAACCGACTCAAATTTTTTGGCCAATACCTTGCCGCTTTTCTTTAACTCATGAGCGGTCTCCACAGGAAGAATATTGAGCAACAAACTGTCTGAGCGATTCTTTTCTTCCTCAATAATAACATTGGTCCTTTTTATGAATTTATAGCGTCGATACATTCCGAAGGCTAGTAAAAAAACAAGCCCCGCCGATACGCCGGACGATATCGCCATAATCTGCCGGTTTCTTTTCCCCTGATTCAGCAAATCTACCTCAGACTGCTTCTTTGAGACCTCGAAATCAGTTCGCAAATCGGCCATTTGCTGAACTGATTTGAGATTGGTGACACTATCCCTGTAAGCGATATGATTCCTATAATATTTAAAAGATTCCTCTGAATTACCCGCTCTTTGATACAGTTCCGAAAGCTTCAGATTTGAGTTGCTGATCTGATCTTTCAATCCGTATCTTTGGGCTAAAATCAGGCTTCTGCGAGCATAGTTGACTGCAATGGCCCATTCATTCTTCTTCAGGTATATGTCTGACATATAGGTCAGATAATCTGAAATCGCATAATAATCCTTCAGTCCCTCCAGCATTACTATGGCGTCGCTTATGTAGGTTTCCGCCAAGGCATTTTTTCCCTGCTCAGCATATACCATTCCTATATTTCCTAAGTTGTAAGCGGTGCCGCTTAAATAATCAGCCTCCTTGAAAATAATGCCAGACTCTTTAAAGTACGCTAATGCCAAGTCGTATTTCTTATCTTTTAAATATTCATCACCCGCGTTCAATAATGCCGATGCCAACCCGATAGGGTTGTCGGTCCTCCTCAGTACGCCGATTGCCATATCATAGTATTCCTGGGCATTTTTGGAGTTCCCCATCACCGAATAGACGTCCGCAATAGAAGAATAAGTAATTCCTCGACCGGCAAAGTATTTTGCTTTTGTTGCTGCATCCTCACTTTTAAAAAAAGCTTCGAGGGATTCATTAAAATCCCCTGAAACCCTTAGCTTAGTCCCTTTTTGAAAATATCCCCTGTGCAGGTACAAATAGTTGTTTTCTGATTTGGAAAGCGCAATAAGCTCTTCGGCATATTTCAATGATAAGTCGAGATTGTTTACCTCATTAAAAGCCAAATTTCGCAGTAATTCCAGTTTTTCGGTATTTCCCAAATTCCCTTCGCGATAAATCTTAACAAGGCTATCCGCTACTTTTTGCTCCTGGGCCAGAATAGTTAATTGGAAAAAAAAGAGAAAAAGGCAGATTTTAAAAGAATATTTGATACAACTCAGTTCCATTATGGATTTATGGCTAGTTTGGGATCTATGCTAAATGCTTTATACGAGGTGCCAGAACTATAAACACTAAAATTTACGGTGTAAATATCTAACTGGTTGACCAAGTTAGGGTCGTTTTTGACATTGGCAGAAGCGTTTCCGGATCTCCCGCCCGATCCACTGATGGTGGCATTGTCGAAAAAATTAACATCATTGGATTTCGATTCATAAACAATACTGTCAATTGCGACAGAATATCCCGGGTCAGCCGAAGCACCCAGCCACTTCACATTATTATTGATAAACACATTGGATTGAAAATCCTCTAAAGTTCCATTTGGAGAACTTCCGGAATTGTCGTCCGATAATCTGCAACAACTATCAACTTCAGTTTGTGATGGCGTATCGATTCCATAAAGATTAGCGGTTTGCACGGTTAATGTGATTACTACAGGCTTTGCCATGATTAATATATTTAAAGGTTAATAAATTCTGAACCGGGGAAAACGATTAAATTAAAAATGGCTGGGGAACCAAAAAACTAAAACGAAATGTAATGACCTAAGTGTAAGGTAAATATACCTCTTATTTTTAAAATAAAGTGGTATATTTATGGGATTTTAATCCAAATTCATCCTTATGATTAGTGACTCTCAACCAATCGACTGGAAAGAAATATTTCATCCAAAAAATATCGTTTTAAATTTAGTGGGAGTGGCTTTCATCACATTGGCACTAAAAGGATTTATGATTCCCAACAAATTCCTAGATGGCGGCATCATAGGCATTTCAATACTTGTGCATGAAATCACGCATTTACCATTCGGAATTCTCGTATTGGGTTTCAACATACCGTTTTTGTTCTTGGGTAAAATGTTGCTGGGCAGAACATTTATGATACAAAGTTTGATGACTTTTCTGTTGATAGCGACAAGCATGACCTTCATCCATATCGATGCCGTGACCACCGATAGACTGTTAATTGCACTTTTCGGCGGTTGCCTCATTGGGATTGGTATGGGTTTATGCATCCGCAGCGGTTCAACCGCTGATGGTGTTGAAATTCTGGCCGTATTAACCACGCGAAAAATTGGGCTTAACGTATCAGAAGTCATTTTTGGCATGAATACTTTGTTGTTTCTGGCGGCAGCTTGGTCCTTTGGGATTGGAACGGCATTATATTCCATAGTCACTTATTTTTCGGCCATAAAATCGCTCGACTATATCTCTCACGGAGTAGAACAATACACTTCCTTGAATATCATATCGGCCAAAAGTGAAGAAATTAAAGCCTTGATAGTAAAAAAATTCGGAAAAGGAATCACCGTAATTAAAGGCGAACGGGGCTATTTACCCGACAACTTCGACCATAAAATAGACTGTGACATCATCGTTACCGTAGTGACACGGCTTGAATTGCTGAGAATCAAAGACGAAATAAGAAGATTAGACCCGGCCGCCTTTATGTATATACAGTATATAAAAGAAGCAAGCGGCGGAATTTTACGAAACAGACTAAAGCATTAATCAGTGAAATAGCTTTGACAAAATGGTAATTACATCACTGACATCCGTCGTCTATTGCCAATTTTCCTAATTTAACGATATCAAAAATATGAAAAACTGGAACGAATTGTACAGTACTGTCATGGAGGATCTAAAAACGCAACTGTCCCCATTTCTCACTTATCACCATTGGCAGCATACAAGACATGTCATGGATAAAGCAGAACAAATTGCTTTACATGAGAATGTGAATCCCGATGAGATACTGCTTATTAAGACTGCGGCATTGTTCCATGATGCCGGATTTATCAATGGCATCAATGTGGGACACGAGGAGGAAAGCATCCGTCTGGCTGAAAGCAAATTACCTGAATTTGGATACACCAAAGAAGAAATTGCCACCATCGCCGGTATGATACGAGCCACCATCCTACCCCAAAAGCCAAAAACCAAATTAGAATGCATCCTTGCGGATGCGGATCTCGAATATTTGGGAACCGATAATTATGAACACATCGCTGATAAACTGTACCTGGAATTGAAACATTACAACCCAAACCTCAGCTTAGACGAATGGAACGAAATACAAATAAATTTTCTTCAAACACACCTTTACCGAACGTCCTATTGCATAGAGAATCGAGCACCGGAAAAAAACAATAATCTTAACCGACTTATTCAAAAGATGAAGAAATTAGAAAAAAGCGAAGCAAGGTCAAGCGCATCGACGAATTCTTCAATGTGATCATCTTTGAATACTTAGAATTACAGCCTATAAACAAACTCCGATACAAATAAAAACTTCGTCAATATAATGGCTTGCGAGTTTAAATGTTACAAATCTTCTTTGGCGAGGTTTTTTTGCAGCGAATATTTGCTCAAAAAAATAGGAATCGCTAGTTTTGGTGACAATCATACATTTGCAACAGATAGTAGCAAATCTACCCAAGATACCTTACTATGAAAAAGACTTTCCTTTTTTCCTTATTATTGATTTCTTATATCAGCCACGCGCAACAAAGTTTAGTTCAATACGTAAAACCAATTATAGGTACCGAGAAAATGGGACATACCTATCCTGGTGCCACGGTTCCTTTTGGAGCGGTACAATTAAGCCCGGAAACAGACACCATCTCCTACGAAGTAAACGGCAAATACAATGGAGAGGTGTACAAATATTGTGCAGGTTACAAGTACGAGGACAAAACTATTGTCGGTTTTAGCCATACCCATTTAAGCGGAACCGGACATTCAGATCTTGGGGATTTTTTAATAATGCCAACCCAAGGGAAATTACAGTTGAACCCGGGAACCGCTTCCAATCCCAAAAGTGGCTACCGCTCAGCTTATTCCCATACGAACGAAGTGGCGGAGGCGGGCTATTATAAAGTAAAATTGGACGATGAAAATATTGTGGCAGAAATGACCGCTACCACCAGAGTGGGAATGCATCAATACACTTTCCCGAAATCGGATGAAAGTCACATTATACTGGATTTGATGGCCGGCATTTACAATTACGACGAAAAAAATGTGTGGACCTATGTGCGTGTGGTCAACGACACTCTGATTACGGGTTACCGCCAAACCAACGGTTGGGCAAGAACGCGAACCGTATATTTTGCGATGTCGTTTTCTAAACCTTTTACCGAGTACGGGCAAAAAAATTACGACAACAAACAGGCCTACAGGGGTTTTTGGGGAAAGTTCGATCAATCCAAAAACTTCCCGGAAATAGCAGGCAAAAAAATAAGAATGTATTTTAACTTTAAAACTGAGGAGGCCGAAAAAATCAAAATCAAATTTGCTTTGTCTTCAGTCAGTCAAGAAAATGCTCTACAAAATATGCGAAGCGAAATCGAGGGTTGGGATTTCGAAAAAGTAAAAGAGCAAGCCCAGGCAACTTGGAACAAGGAATTGAATAAAATTGTCATCTCTGCTCCAGAGGCTACCAAAATCAATTTCTACACTGCCATGTATCATACCTTCATCAACCCAACGGTATATACTGATGCCAATGAACAATACAAGGGGCTCGATCAAGGAACACACCAAGCGGATGGTTTTACCAATTACAGCACCTTTTCCTTGTGGGATACCTTTAGGGCACTGCACCCCTTTTTTAACGTCATACAGCCTTCCCGCAATAATGACATGGTCAAATCGATTATGGCGCATTACGACCAGAGCGCTTTACAGATGTTGCCCATTTGGTCTCATTATTCGAACGATAACTGGTGCATGAGTGGCTATCACAGCGTATCCGTAATTGCGGATGCCATTCTAAAAGGCGTTTATGATGGTGACGAAAACGAGGCCTTGCAAGCATGCATCACGACGGCAAAACACCGCAATTACGAAGGCATAGGTTACTATATGGATTTGGGATACATTCCCGCCGAGAAAAGCGGAGTTTCTGTTTCAAACATACTCGAATATGCCTATGATGATTGGTGCATCGCACAGATCGCCAAAAAGCTAAACCGAATTGATGTATACAATGAATTTATGGAGCGCTCCGGTAATTGGCAAAACAACTTCAACAAAAATACAGGCTTCATGCAGCCGAAAATGGCCGACGGAAGCTTCAAAAAACAATTCGATCCGTTAAGCACCAACGGTCAGGGCTTCATAGAGGGAAATAGCTGGAACTACAGCTTTTTTGTCCCGCAAGATCCTGCCGCTCTAATGGCGAAAATGGGCGGTAAGAAATCGTTTGCTGCGCGACTGGACAACTTGTTTAGCATGCATCTGCCCGATTCTTTCTTTGCCGAAACGGAAGACATCACCCGCGAGGGCATCATTGGCGGTTACGTGCACGGCAACGAGCCGGCGCATCATGTCGCGTATTTCTACAATTGGGCAGACCAAGCTTGGAAAACGCAAGCACAAGTTCGGAAAATCCTCGATATGCAATACAAACCCACTCCTGATGGACTGGGAGGAAACGATGATTGCGGCCAAATGAGCGCCTGGTATATCTTCTCTTCTCTAGGGTTTTACCCTGTGGCCCCAGGCTCAAACGAATACGCCATAGGATCGCCTTTGGTTAGCGACGCTACGCTCAGATTAGAAAATGGAAACCAATTTAAGGTGCATGTCATCAATCAAGCTGCTAAAAACGTTTACGTCCAGAAAGTGATGTTAGACGGAAAAGCAATAACTGATTTTGTGCTGAATCATAAAGCGATCACGGATGGATCCACATTAACTTTCTATATGGGTCCAAAGCCAAAGAAATAGCTGCTCCCTATAATACGTCTCAAAACTAGCCAAACCGTCGTTCAATTGAACCCGGATGGAAAGGCATTTCCCGGTCGCATGATTTGTGAAGAACGAACACCGGCCGGGAATAGTCGCTATGCAAAAGAATTGCCAAATTAGCCAACTAATTCACATGTTATCGCATAATCAACCACTTAAACACCTAAAAAAGAAATCGATTGCGTTCTTTTGTCTCAATGTGGTCGAAATTTTTCATTTATTTTTTAAAAAACAAAAAATTTCACTATTTTTTTTTTAATTTGCGAGTCAATTCAACCTTTTGATTAATGACTTCCATAACCAGACTCTTTGATTTTCCATATTATCAGCAAGATAAATACAATTCCATACCGGATGCCTTAGTAACTAAGCAAGACGGGGTTTGGGTAAAGACTTCAACACAAGAATACATTGCCAAAGCCAATGCCATCTCGAGGGCGCTTTTGAGAATGGGCATTCAGAAAAACGATAAAATTGCCATTATATCCACGAATAATAGAACGGAATGGAATATCATGGACATTGGTGTTTTGCAAATTGGAGCCCAAAATATTCCCATATACCCTACTATTTCTGAGGATGATTACGAATACATCCTGAATCATTCCGAGGCAATCTATTGTTTCGTTTCTGATGTTGAAGTATTGGCGAAAGTAAACTTAATTCGACATAAGGTTCCAAAACTTAAAGAAGTGTATTCTTTCAACAATATTGAAGGTTGCAAAAACTGGAATGAATTACTAATTGCTGGCCTTGACACGAGCAACCAGAATGAGGTTGAAGCACGAAAAAACAACGTTAAACCGGAAGAGCTGGCCACCATCATTTACACTTCGGGGACAACGGGAAAACCTAAAGGAGTGATGCTGTCGCACAAGAATATCGTTTCTGATGTGCTAAACAGCGCCCCTAGAATTCCTTTTGAGGCGGGAAGCAGCAGGGCCTTGAGTTTTCTGCCGATTTGCCACATATTTGAAAGAATGATATTGTACCTATACCAATATTACGGTGTATCGGTCTATTTTGGCGAAGCCATTGATAAAATCAGCGACAATCTTAAAGAAGTGAAACCGACAGTAATAACTGCCGTTCCAAGACTTCTTGAAAAGGTCTATGACAAGATTTATGCAAAAGGCGCCGAATTAACAGGCGTTAAAAAGAATTTGTTCTTTTGGGCGGTTGATCTCGGCTTGCGTTTTGAACCATATGGGGCAAACGGTTTTTGGTATGAATTGCAACTCAAAGTAGCACGGAAGTTGATTTTCAGCAAATGGAAAGAAGGTTTGGGTGGTAACTTGGATTTGATGGTTTCAGGAAGTGCCGCATTGCAACCGCGACTGGCGCGTATTTTTGCCGCTGCCGAAATCCCGGTCATGGAAGGCTACGGTTTGACCGAAACTTCTCCTGTAATATCAGTGAACGACATGAGGAACCATGGTTTCAGGGTAGGAACAGTAGGTAAAGTGATCGACAGCGTAGAAGTGGTAATAGCCGACGACGGCGAAATTCTATGCAAAGGCCCCAACGTTATGATGGGATACTACAAAGACGAGAAATTAACCAGTGAAGTGATCGTAGACGGTTACTTCCACACCGGTGACATAGGCATATTTGACAAGGATGGTTTCTTGAAAATCACCGACCGCAAAAAGGAAATGTTCAAAACTTCGGGAGGAAAATACATCGCACCACAATTGATCGAAAACACGATGAAACAATCCCGTTTCATTGACCAGATCATGGTCATTGGCGATGGAGAAAAAATGCCAGCTGCATTCATTCAGCCCAATTTTGATTTCGTGAGAGAATGGGGAACAATTCACGGCATTGACGTGGGCGTGAGTAATGAGGAAATCATTTCAAACGAAAAAGTAATCGCACGCATTCAGGAAGAAATCGACCTTCTGAACGTGAAATTCGGTCATTGGGAACAAATCAAACGTTTCGAACTGACACCTGATGTTTGGTCAATCGAAGGCGGGCAACTGACTCCAACCTTGAAACTGAAACGAAAAATTGTGATGGAAAAATACATCGATCTGTTCCATAAAATCTATAACTAGCCTATTATCAAATCACTCTCGTTATGAAACTGAATGTCCTGATTTGTTCCGTCATAAGTTTGCTCTTTTTTTCCGGTTGTCAGGAAAAACCGAAGGAAGATACGATAAAGGCAAATTATCCGGATTTTTCAAAACGCGATGATCAGCTGACTGGCGGAATCAAAATGATCCCCATCAAAACGCCAAAAGGCACTTTTAAGGTCTGGACTAAAACAGTAGGTAATAACCCGAAGATAAAAGTCCTGCTCCTTCACGGCGGACCCGGATTGACACATGAGTTATACGAGTGTTTTGACGGCTATTTCCCCAACGAAAGCATAGAATATATTTACTACGACCAGCTGGGCTCCTACTACAGCGACCAACCGCAAGACACGAGCCTGTGGACCAACGAACGCTTTGTAGAGGAAGTCGAGCAAGTGCGCATCGCTTTGGGATTGGACAGTTCCAACTTTTATGTTATGGGACAATCCTGGGGCGGAATCCTTGCGATGGAATACGCCCTGAAGTACCAAAAGAACCTCAAAGGCCTGATCATATCCAATATGATGGCGAGCATTCCCGAGTACAACGCTTACGCGAAAGAAGTCTTGGCGCCACAAATGGACCCCAAAATCCTGAAGCAACTGCAGGACATCGAGAACAACAACGATTTTGACAATCCAAAATACAGCGAACTGCTGTTCAAGTACTACTACACGGAACACATTTTGAGAATGCCGCTGGACCAATGGCCTGAATCCATCAACAGATGTTTCAAGCACATCAATCCCGACGTGTACGTTTTTATGCAGGGACACTCCGAATTTGGCATCACCGGAAACGCTTCGCTAAAAAACTGGGACGTCAAAGACCGACTCAAAACCCTCACCGTCCCTACCCTATCGATAGGTTCTAAATACGACACCATGGATCCCGATCACATGAAATGGATCGCCAACGAAGTGCAAAACGGACGTTTCTTGTTTTGCCCTAACGGAAGCCACCTTTCGCAATACGACGATCCCAAAACCTATTTTCCGGGCGTAATCAAGTTCCTGAAAGACGTGGACAGTGGGGAATTTAAGAAGTCTTAAAAACAATACATATATAATTTACAAAAAACCACGAATAGCTCTTCGTGGTTTTTTGTTTTAAAACTCTTTCCCGTTCCAATTAAACAATATAAGCAATCCGATTGCTGAGCGAATTGCATTTAGGTCTTACAATTGCGTGAGGGATGGAAGCGGCATCCTTTTGGAGCCCTGGCGGAATAAAAGATATAGCGGACAGCCCGACCTGCAGTTTCACGGAAGGTTACGCCAAAAAAACGGCATCATAGTCGTTTACATCAGCGATTGTCTATTATTCAACTGTTATTTAACACTTTAAATCTTACTTTGTTATTTTTTTAATACCTTTATTGAGATTAACCAATAAAATCAAAAAATCATGAAGATGAAAAATTTTTTAGTTTCAGGTATTGCGGGCGGTCTAGTAGACTTTCTTTTGGGCTGGCTTCTGTACGGCGTCCTTTTTAAAGACCTATATCCGCAGGGCGAAAACATGAACCTTGTCCTCATATTTTTGGGATGCATGACTTTTGGCTTGTTTGTGTCTTATATCTTTACACGCTGGGCGGGAATCACAAACCTGACCAAAGGATTGACCACCGGTGGAATAATAGGATTGTTCACCAGTCTGTCGATGAACTTTTTTATGTATGCAACCATGACTTTGAACATTGAAAACATGGCGATTGATGTCGTTCTTTCGACAATATTGGCCGCCTGCGTAGGAACCACCGTTGCCTTTGTCAATGGCAAGATGAAATAAACAATAATGCCAATTTATAGCAAAAGCTCCTCGGTTTATGAGGAGTTTTTTTGTATCCCCAAATTTTTAACAAAAAAATAATTTAATTTTATTATGCATGCATAGTATTTTTTATTATATTTGAAATCGATTGCGAAAAATATGAAAGATAAAACTATTGATTACATCCTGAGAGCAACCTGGCAAGCGGTTGCAAGAATGTACAACGAAGAAGCTTCAAAATACGATGCCAGCATGGCTACGGGTTTTGCTTTACTGAGCATTGACAAGGAGGGAGGAACTCCATCAACGGCTTTGGGCCCAAAGATGGGTATGGAAGCCACCAGCTTGACCAGAACCTTGAAATCCATGGAAGACAAGGGATTGATCGTCAGGAAGAAAAACCCAGAGGATGGCCGCGGTGTTTTGATTTACCTGACCGAGTTTGGCAAAGAAAAAAGGGAGCTGTCCAAGACCACCGTTTTAAAGTTCAACGAAACCGTGAAACAACATGTTTCCGATGAAAAACTCCAACATTTCATTGAGGTGGCGGAAACGATCAACGAATTGATTCAAGAGAAAAACATATTTACTCAAACCGAAAAGTCAGAAAACGATAACGCCATCAGTCTGTAAAGTTAAGAATGTCATAACCTCCCGATAACTATTGGGATCTAATAAAAAATAAATAAAAACTACGTATGAAACGCACAATTAAAAAAGTTGCAGTGATAGGATCCGGAATTATGGGTTCGGGAATTGCTTGCCATTTTGCCAACATTGGAGTTGAAGTTTTACTTTTGGACATTGTCCCAAGAGAACTTACTGATGCCGAAGCTAAAAAAGGTCTGACTCTAGAAAGTAAAATTGTTAGAAACCGATTGGTAAACGAGCATTTGGCGAACTCCTTGAAATCGAAGCCCTCCCCTATTTACAGTCAGAAATTTGCCAATCGAATCACCACCGGAAACACAACTGATGACATGGCGAAAATTGCCAATGTGGACTGGATTATCGAGGTGGTCGTGGAGCGTCTGGACATCAAAAAATTGGTTTTCGAACAAATCGAAAAATTCAGAAAACCGGGCACTTTGGTTACTTCAAACACATCGGGGATTCCAATTCACTTTATGAGTGAAGGAAGAAGCGACGATTTCCAGAAACACTTCTGTGGAACCCACTTTTTTAACCCTGCACGTTACTTAAAATTATTTGAAATTATTCCTGGACCACAAACTTCAACAGAAGTTTTGGACTTCCTCACTATATACGGAGAGAAATTCTTAGGTAAAACTTCGGTTGTTGCCAAGGACACTCCAGCATTCATCGGAAACCGCGTTGGTATTTACGGAATCCAGAGCTTGTTCCATTTGGTAAAAGAAATGGGCTTGACTATCGAAGAAGTGGATAAATTGACCGGACCCGTAATTGGTAGACCCAAGTCGGCCACATTCAGAACGGTTGACGTTGTCGGATTAGATACTTTGGTGCACGTTGCCAACGGAATCTACGAAAACTGTCCTAACGACGAGCAACACGAATTGTTCAAACTGCCGGATTTCGTCAATAAAATGGTCGAAAACAAATGGTTTGGTAGTAAAACTGGACAGGGTTTCTATAAAAAAGAAGGAAAAGAGATTCTTACTTTGGATCTGGACACTTTGGAATACAGAGCCGCTAAAAGAGCTTCTTTTGCGACTTTAGAATTGACAAAAACTATAGACAAACCAATTGACCGTTTTAAAGTCCTTGTAAAAGGAAAAGACAAGGCAGGTGAATTTTACCGCAAAAGCTTTGCTGGTATGTTTGCTTACGTTTCAAACAGAATTCCTGAAATCTCGGATGAACTATACAAAATAGATGATGCCATGAAAGCAGGTTTCGGTTGGGAAAATGGTCCATTCGAAATTTGGGACGCTATAGGTGCCGAAAAAGGAATTGAAATCATGAAAGCCGAAGGACTTGCTCCCGCTGCTTGGGTAAACGATATGCTAGCTGCCGGAAGCAAAAGTTTCTATTCCGTAAAGGAAGGCGCTACCTATTTCTACAATATCCCTACAAAATTACAAACTAAGGTTCCTGGTCAAGATTCGTTTATCATCTTGAACAACATTCGCGAAAGCAAAAAAGTATGGAGCAATAGCGGTGCTATAATAGAAGACTTAGGAGACGGAATCTTGAATTTAGAATTCCAATCTAAAATGAATACCATTGGTGGCGATGTTTTACAAGCTATCAATAAAGGAATCGACTTGGCTGAAAATGAATATCAAGGTCTGGTTATCGGAAATCAAGCAGCGAATTTCTCTGTTGGTGCCAATATCGGAATGATCTTCATGATGGCTGTTGAGCAGGAATACGATGAGCTGAACATGGCTATCAAAACTTTCCAAGATACTATGATGCGCGTGCGTTACTCAGGAATTCCTGTAGTGGTTGCGCCTCACGGAATGACTTTTGGTGGTGGTTGCGAGATGAGCTTGCATGCCGATAAAGTAGTCGCTGCAGCTGAAACCTACATGGGATTGGTTGAATTTGGAGTTGGAGTAATTCCAGGTGGTGGTGGATCTAAAGAAATGGCATTGCGCGCTTCGGATTTATTCCACAAAAATGATGTGGAGCTGAATGTGCTGCAAGAATATTTCTTGACTATCGCTATGGCCAAAGTGTCCACTTCAGGATACGAAGCTTTTGATACCGGACTTTTGCAAAAGGGAAAAGACATTATCGTGGTGAACAAAGACCGTCAGATTGCGGAAGCAAAAAAACATGCGTTGATTATGGCAGAAGCGGGTTACACGCAACCTATTCACAGAACGGATGTTAAGGTATTAGGAAAACAAGCATTGGGAATGTTCCTTGTGGGAACTGACCAAATGGAAGCCGGAAAATACATATCGGAACACGACAAGAAAATCGCAAACAAACTGGCTTACGTAATGGCCGGTGGTGATTTGTCTGAACCGACATTGGTAAGCGAACAATATCTATTGGATCTGGAACGTGAGGCTTTCTTATCACTTTGTACGGAAAGAAAAACATTGGAAAGAATCCAGTTTATGTTAACCAAAGGGAAACCTTTACGTAATTAATTATTTTAAATTATAAATGTTGAATTTTAAATGTCTCGAAATATTTATGTCAACCAATAATTTAAAATTTATAATTCAAAATTCAAAATAACATTATGAAAACAGCCTATATAGTAAAAGCATACAGAACAGCCGTTGGGAAAGCCCCAAAAGGAGTGTTCAGATTTAAAAGACCTGATGAATTGGCAGCAGAAACCATCGAATTTATGATGAATGAGTTGCCTGATTTTGACAAGACTCGTATCGACGACGTTATGGTAGGAAATGCCATGCCGGAAGCGGAACAAGGATTGAACATAGGACGTTTGATTTCCCTAATGGGATTGAAAATAGAAGACGTTCCTGGTGTAACAGTAAATCGTTACTGTGCTTCTGGATTGGAAACAATTGGGATGGCCACAGCCAAAATCCAGTCAGGAATGGCGCATTGTATCATCGCCGGTGGTGCTGAAAGCATGAGTTTCATCCCGATGGGAGGTTACAAACCAACTCCGGATTATGCTGTTGCAAAAGCTGGAAACGAAGACTACTACTGGGGAATGGGTTTAACAGCCGAAGCAGTAGCACAGCAATTTAAAGTATCTAGAGAAGATCAAGATGAGTTTGCTTACAACTCTCATATGAAAGCCTTGAAAGCGCAAGCGGAAGGTAAATTTGACAAACAGATTGTTCCAATAACTATTGAGCAAACGTTTATCAACGAAAACGGTAAAAAAGAAACCAAGTCTTATGTAGTAAACAAAGACGAAGGACCAAGAGCTGGAACTTCCAAAGAGGCTTTGGCAGGTTTAAGACCCGTTTTTGAGGCTGGTGGAAGCGTAACAGCAGGTAACTCCTCACAAATGAGTGATGGCGCTGCTTTTGTACTTGTAATGAGCGAAGAAATGGTGAAAGAACTGAACCTTGAACCTATCGCCAGATTGGTAAACTTCGCCTCTGCAGGTGTTGAACCTAGAATCATGGGAATTGGACCGGTAAAAGCAATTCCAAAAGCATTGAAACAAGCCGGATTAACGTTGAATGATATTGATTTAATTGAATTAAACGAAGCTTTTGCCTCACAAGCATTAGCAGTTACGCGCGAGTTAAACCTAAATCCTGAAATCATCAATGTCAATGGTGGGGCGATTGCTTTAGGCCACCCATTGGGATGTACAGGAGCTAAATTGTCTGTTCAACTATTCGACGAGATGAAACGCAGGGGAAGCAAATACGGAATTGTAAGTATGTGTGTGGGAACAGGTCAAGGTTCAGCAGGTATTTACGAACTTTTATAGTATAAATTTTCCAGCCTCATATGAGGATTTAGGATATTAATAACAACATCAAAAAATAAAAAAATGGCAGATATAATTGAAAAAAAAGTAACCCGTGGCGGTCAGTTTCTAGTAAAAGAAACCAAGTGCGAAGATATCTTTACACCAGAAGATTTCAATGAAGAACAATTAATGATGCGTGACTCCGTAAAGGAGTTTGTAGACAAAGAATTATGGCCTAACAAAGACCGTTTTGAAAAGAAAGATTACGCCCTGACCGAAGAAACGATGCGTAAAGCGGGAGACTTGGGTTTCCTAAGCGTTGCAGTTCCTGAAGCTTACGGCGGAATGGGGATGGGATTCGTAAATACCGTTTTGGTTTGTGATTATATTTCGGGAGCTACGGGGTCATTCTCGACTGCTTTTGGAGCACATACCGGAATTGGAACAATGCCGATCACCTTATACGGTACCGAGGAACAAAAACAAAAATACGTACCTAAATTAGCTTCCGGAGAATGGTTTGGCGCATACTGCCTTACTGAACCAGGCGCTGGATCAGATGCGAATTCAGGAAAAACAAAAGCCGTTTTGTCTGAAGACGGAAAAACATATTCTATCACAGGTCAAAAAATGTGGATTTCGAATGCAGGATTCTGCAGCGTATTCATCGTTTTCGCACGTATCGGGGATGATAAAAACATCACTGGTTTTATCGTTGAAAACACCAAAGACAATGGGATTTCAATGGGAGAAGAAGAACACAAATTAGGAATTCGTGCTTCTTCCACCCGTCAGGTTTTCTTTAACGAAACTAAGGTTCCTGTTGAGAACATGCTTTCTGAAAGAGGGAATGGTTTCAAAATCGCGATGAATGCCTTGAATGTTGGTCGTATCAAATTGGCTGCAGCCTGTCTTGACGCACAACGCCGGGTGATTACTAATGCGGTTGTATATGCGAACGAAAGGATCCAGTTTAATACTGCAATTTCACAATTTGGAGCGATTCGTTCAAAATTAGCCGAAATGGCAACTTCTTGTTATGCTGGTGAAAGTGCTACATATAGAGCAGCAAAAAACATTGAAGATAGAATTTCTGCACGTGAAGCGGAAGGTGCTACACATCAAGACGCCGAATTGAAAGGTGTTGAAGAGTATGCTATCGAGTGTTCTGTCCTAAAAGTGGCTGTATCTGAAGACGTCCAAAATTGTGCCGATGAAGGAATTCAAATCTTTGGTGGAATGGGATTCTCTGAAGACACACCTATGGAAAGCGCTTGGAGAGATGCCCGTATCGCTCGTATCTACGAAGGTACTAACGAAATCAACAGAATGCTTTCAGTAGGAATGTTGATCAAAAAAGCAATGAAAGGTCATGTTGATTTACTGGGACCTGCTTCAAAAGTGCAAGAAGAGTTAATGGGAATACCATCTTTTGACGCTCCTGACTATTCTGAATTATTTGCAGAGGAAAAGGAAATGATCTCCAAGTTGAAAAAAGCATTCCTAATGGTTGCCGGTGGTGCCGTTCAAAAATACGGACCGGACTTAGATGCACACCAACAGTTATTAATGGCGGCTTCTGATATTCTGATCGAAATCTACATGGCAGAAAGTACTATTCTTAGAACTGAAAAAATGGCCAAAAAAGACGGCGAAGACAAAATACAGGAACAAATCGCGATGGCAAAATTATACTTGTACCAAGCGGTTGATGTCGTGACCCAAAAAGGAAAAGAAAGTATTATCTCTTTTGCCCAAGGTGACGAACAACGAATGATGCTGATGGGATTGAGACGTTTCACTAAATATACCAACATGCCAAATGTTGTTGCGTTAAGAGAGACTATCACTTCAAAATTAGTAGCGGAAAACCAATATTGCTTTTAAGCAATGAGAATGATTTTTAGTTGAATTTATTTGTTAAGAAGCCGTAATTGTTGCAAAACATTGCGGTTTTTTGATTCTAGGTTATAAATATTTAGGTAACTTTATCAAATAAAACTAAACTTTACAATCATGAAAAAAATAATACTTTCTATCGCAATAATAGTGGCAGCAATTATTGGGTGCAAAACAAGCGGTAGTTCAGGAGATTCCAAAAAATTGAACATCCTTTTTGAACCGAAAAGCGATAGCCATGTTTCCGGTACAGCCACTTTCATTGAAAAAAACGGAAATGTAACTTTTGTGGCCAAATTAGCGGGACTACAACCGGGTGTTCACGCCATTCACATTCATGAGAAATCAGATTGTTCAGCCGCAGACGGAAGTTCGGCTGGTGGGCATTGGAATCCTACTTTCAAAAAGCACGGCAAATGGGGCGTTGGGGAATACCATAAAGGGGATATAGGTAATTTTACCGCTGACGCTAACGGTAATGCAACGATTAGTCTTACAACAGATGAATGGAGCATCGGTTCCGGTGATCCCACAAAAGATATCTTGGGAAAAGGATTGATCGTACATCAAGGTGCCGACGACTTCGTTTCGCAACCTTCCGGTAACGCAGGAGCTCGTGTGGCATGCTCTGCCATTATCAAATAAAACATTTCATAAATAACCATCTTATTAACAAAATGAGATGGTTATTTAATTTTAATTTAATCCCAAAAACCACAAAAAAAATTAGCTTTGTGGTCTTAATACTTTGCAATGATTAACCCTTCGGCATTAGCTTGGATAGACAAGTATTTTCTTAAACAAAAACTAGCGGAACAAACTGTGTACGAGAGTCCCGAATTGTTTTATCAGAGCATCAGAAAAACTGGTTTTATATACGGTCATATTGTTTCATTCGAAACAAAAATCTCCATTGAAACAAAAGGCTTGGTTCAAAATGAGATTCCGAAAGTCGCATTGCTAAATACCCTATATGCCATCTACAGCCTGACAACAGCGGAAACTGATACTGCGGCTTTCATAGCTAAAGCTCTGGGGTTTTATGAGGAAATGAATCCACAAGGATTTAATTTGTTTAAAAAGGTACTCCCTAATGGTTCCCCATCGCTGAATTTGGAAAAAATAATTGATGAAAGGGTTCAAACCAATATCGATATAATCAGCAAAAACTTTTCTCATATTGTAACCAACGCATTACTTTTTATTGACGTTTTGGCATTTCGTCAATATTTGATGCATGGGGCTATCCCCGAAAAATACTTAAAAAAAATCGAGGAAGCCGTCATCAGCATTGTTTCCCTCGCTTTGAAAACCAAAACAAATAAATCCAATTACGATGAGCTTTTGATTAAGCTTTTCGAAGCATCGGTTCGCTACAGCAAATTTTCAAGAATAAACAGCCAGAACTTGGAGGAACTCGATTTGAGCTATTTCACTTCAGAATTGGAAAAGTTTTATTTGATAGACATGGCGGGAATGGCGTTGTGGAGTGATGGAAAAATTGAAAATGAAGAAGTTTATTTTTTGCACAAATTGGCTGAACTAATTTCAGTTCCTGATGATTTCGTATCAAAGAGCATAGAGAGCACGGATGAATTTATAACGAAGCATAAAAAAGAGATACCCTACTTTAATTACTCCAATCCCGTTAAGCATTTCTACGATCAAACAACACAAAGCGTCATCACGCTAATAAGACGCAACAAAAACCGATTGGTTAAGGAAATCATCCAAAGTAAAGAATTGATGATTTTACTGGCCATTTCCACACGCCGCGATTTGGACGCAAGAGAAAAGAAAAAAGTAAAAAAACAGTTGTTGGATATTTGCAAAACCGTTCCCTCATTAACCATATTTTTATTGCCTGGAGGCAGCCTTTTGCTACCGATATTAATCAAATTTATACCCAAACTATTGCCCACTGCCTTTAATGAGAACCTTGATACAGAGTAAAAAAAAATCCGCTTTTCAGCGGATTTTTTATTTTTAAAATTTTAATTGAAATACTTCATCCAAATCTTTATTGGAACTAATATTTACTTTTAAATCAGTGACAAACCCTGAATTCAATCCATAAACCCAGCCGTGAATACTCAAATCTTGGCCGTTTTTCCAAGCTGCTTGCACGATTGATGTTTTTGATAAATCAAAGACCTGCTCTTTAGTGTTGATTTCAACAAAAGTGTTAAAACGCTCGGTTTCATCTTCAATCGAATCCAAATAGACATTATGTAAGCGATAAACATCCTTAATATGACGAATCCAGTTATCAATAATCCCAATAGATTGGTTGCCCATTGCGGCTTTTACACCACCACAACCATAATGACCACATACTATGACATGTTTAACCTTCAGAACATTGACGGCATAATCTAATACGCTTAGCATATTCATATCAGAGTGCACCACCATGTTTGCAATATTTCTATGAACAAAAACTTCTCCTGGCTTAGCGCCAATGATTTCATTTGCAGGAACACGACTATCAGAACATCCTATCCATAATAATGGTGGTGTTTGACCTTTGGCCAAGTCCGCAAAATAATTAGGGTCTTTTGCTAAAGCTCTCTCCACCCAAACCTTGTTATTATCTAATATTTTTTTATAAAAATCGCTCATTTTTCTATTGTTTTAAATATTTAAGTCTGCTTTAAACTTAAAAACATTGTAAAGAAAATGTTTTTTAAGCTTAAAATTACATGACCACTCTTTTTTATTGATCGTTGAAAACTTCTTTTACTACTTCTTTCTTAACCATCATTCTTTTTGCAACATCGTAATAGTGCTCAAAAGAAACATGGTTTGCAATATCGGGACTATTAACAAGATCATAGGCCTTTTTAAACCCTTTGAGTTTTACCTTGATGTTTTCGTCAATCGCCCTTGTTTCTTTAAATTCCCTTATCAAATCTAAAATATCATGAGCTATGTAAACGGTATCATGAGCATTTATGATTACTTTAGAATTCTCAGGAATGTCATTTAAGGTACTTTTAATAGCCGCTTTATTTAAGAAAGAGACTTCTTGGGCTAAATCAATATGAATAATGTCGCCGTCTACATATTCTTCCTTTTTAAAATTATAGGCTCTTTTCAAATTACCTTTTAGGATAAAAATAATACTGATTAAAATACCCAGCATCACTCCTTTTAGCAAATCGGTTGTTACCACGGCTACCAAGGTAGCGACAAAGGGGACAAACTGGTATTTTCCTTTTTCCCAAAAATGTTTAAACGTTGCAGGTTTAGCCAACTTATAACCCACTAAAATCAAAATGGTCGCTAAGGTCGCCAATGGAATTTTGTTTAGAATAACAGGTATTGCAAGCACACTGATTAACAACAGTGAACCATGAATAATAGTGGACATCTTAGATTTTGCTCCTGCATTATTATTTGCGGAAGAACGCACCACTACTGAAGTCATAGGCAATCCTCCGATTAATGCACTAAATATATTTCCGATACCCTGCGCTTTAAGCTCAACATTAGTATCCGTATATCTTTTTTGAACGTCCATCCTATCAGAAGCTTCAATACACAATAAAGTTTCAATGGAAGCGACTATGGCAATCGTTAAACCTACAACCCATACTTTGGGATTTGTAAATCCTGAAAAGTTAGGAGTAACAACGATAGCCTTGAGCTCATCAAAAGAAGTTGGCACCGGTAACGAAACAAGATGCTCGCTTGATATGGCCAGTGAACTTCCCATGCCAATAAAAATCTCATTTAAAATGATTCCCGAAACAACTGCAATCAGCGCGCCTGGAATTAATTTCAATTTCTTTAAGAAAGGCACTTTATCCCATGAAATAAGTATGATTAATGAAATTACAGTTATTACGATGGCGCCTGGTTGAACGTGATTAAACACTTCTAACAAAGAAGAGAAAGAATTGTCTCCATTACTTTGTATAAAAGATTGATCCCCTTCATAATCGGAATCATAACCAAAAGCATGCGGTAATTGTTTTAGAATAATGATAATTCCAATACCGGCAAGCATTCCCTCAATCACATTAGTTGGGAAATAATTTGAAATACTCCCCGCTTTGATAAATCCCAAAGCAAGCTGAATAAACCCCGCAATAAGCACCGCCGTTAAAAAGATATCAAAAGCACCGAAATCAGTGATCGCCGTTAATATAATTGCCGTTAAACCGGCAGCCGGTCCCGAAACACTGAGATGCGATTTACTTAAATAACCCACTACAATTCCGCCAATAATTCCTGAAATAATTCCTGAAAACAGAGGCGCTCCTGAAGCCATAGCGATTCCTAAACACAAAGGTAGCGCCACCAAAAAAACCACTAAACCGGAAGCAAAATCTGATTTAAGGTTAGCAAAAAGATTAATTTTCTTTGTCATAATACAATAATAATTTTATACGTGAAGCCTTTCTGCATTAACGAAATGCAGACAGTTGTTTAATTCTAAAAAATAAAAAGATGTATTATGCCAAGTCTGGCGGAGGGGAAAATATGGAAGCTGTAATCCTGTCGTGTTTAGACAAGTTTTCTGAAAGTATAAGACTTGATCTATTGTATTTACCAAATAGGAATCCTACTTGAATTTGGTCATGGTAAGTAAAAACTTTGATTTCCTTTTGCACGTGCTCTTCTTCAGATAAACTAAAAAACATCGAGATATTGCATGACTTCTTGACCATTGTCACAACAGCTGGCGTAGCTAGAAAAGCTATAAATAAGAATAAAAATATGCGAGCTATTAATTTCATTGTGGCAAAAGTATGATTTAACTTTGCTAATTGAAAAGTATGCTTAAAAATTTTATAAAATTTTAACATTCATAAAAAATACCAAAATAGCGGTCTAGGAGTATTTTTGTTTTCATGTATGTATCCTGATTCCCCTTGAATTATTCTTCAAGCGATGCTGCTAAACCTAAAATGTTTGTTTTCATGTTTTGTGTTTTTAACAAAATCACCCAATAAAACGGGAAATTACACTATAAACTAAATTGATTGTTTTTATATTTGCATCATAAAATACTATACATGACAATCACTCAATTAAAATACGTCCTGGCGGTTGCAGAACATAAAAACTTCACTTTGGCGGCCGAAAAATGTTTCGTCACTCAACCTACGTTGAGCATGCAGATACAGAAAATAGAAGAGGAATTAAGCATCTTGATATTTGACCGATCCAAAAAACCAATCCAACTGACCGATATTGGACAAAAAATAGTCAATCAGGCGAAGAACATCGTCAATGAAGCGGACAGGATGCAAGATATCGTGGAGCAACAAAAAGGCTTCATTGGAGGGGAATTCAGATTAGGGATCATACCTACGATTATGCCTACTTTGCTTCCGATGTTTTTAAATAATTTCATCAAAAAATATCCTAAGGTAAAACTCATCATCGAGGAGCTTAATACCGAGGAAATAATCACGAGACTGAACAATGGTCATCTCGATGCGGCGATAGCGGCAACCCCGTTGATGGAAGAAAAAATCAAAGAAATTGTTTTATATTTTGAACCCTTTGTCGCTTATATCCCCGAAAGTCACAGGGATTTTCAAAAAGAAGAAATTGAAGTTTCCGATTTAAATTTGGACGAAATCCTATTGCTGCAGGACGGACATTGTTTTCGAGACGGAATATTGAATTTGTGTAAAAACAACCCGAAAAATGAATTCAATCATTTCCAAATAGAAAGCGGGAGCTTCGAAACTTTGATTAAACTGGCCGACGAAGGATTAGGCACAACTCTTCTGCCTTACTTGCACACATTGGATTTGAAAGAACCAGACAAAAGAAAATTACGTCATTTTAAGGAACCTAAACCTGCCCGAGAGGTGAGTTTAATATTTCCTAAGAGTGAATTGAAAATCCAGATAATCGACGCACTTAGAAGTACGATAGCAGGAGTTATAAAAGGGGCAATCGTTTTTCAAAATGTACAAATAGTAAGCCCAATTCAAAAGAAATAGACACAACTACCCAGTAGCTGTTTAGTCACAGACTACCGAAACGCATTTCTTTAATTCGGGCTTGTTGTCAGTATAAAACTTCAGCCAGTTTTTTAGATGCTCCATTTCATAAGGCAATAAGTTTCTTATTGCTTTATTTAGTTCTTTACTGAATAAGTCAGGATTAAAGCTGACTCTCTCAAGAGAATCCTTTGTATAGAAATAAATCAATCTGGACATAACAATTATTTTTAATAGTTATGGGCCTAATTATCGTTGAACATAACAAGCCCTCTATTCCCTCTGTTGCAAAAGCTGGGCCAAAGTGTTATAAGTATCGTAGTCTTATCACCGACCCTATTACTTAATTCATTTGTTTTGTGAAGCTTTTTATCGCTTCATACAAAAAAATAAAAAAGGAACCCGTAAAGGATTCCTTTTTTTATTCATTGATGACAAACAAACATTTTTTCAATTCCGGTTTTTCATCGGTATAATACAAAAGCCATTTTCTCAAATGCTCAATTTCATACGGCAATAAAGTTTTAATTGCCTTTTTTAGTTCCTTAATAAAAAGCTTTGGGTCAAAACTTACCCTTTCGAGTACCTCCTTGGTGTAATCATAAATCATTCTGGACATAGCAATACGGTTTAAAAAGTTATCTTAATAAAACACAGTATAAATATAAAGATTTATGCTCTTGTTTCCACCAAAATATCCGACTAAATGCGTAAAACGACGTCAATGCGCTTGTTTTTCAGTTTATCTTATTAAAAATCTTACAAGTCATTTGAAAGGAAATCAGCAGTTGACGAAATCAAAAAACATGGGGAGTAGAAATAAAAAAGGAACCTTTTTAGGGGTTCCTTTTTCTATTTACGGGTTTACGATCAGTAAACATTGTTTTAGTTCCGGTTTTTCAATTATAAAATTAAATAACCATTCTCGCAGCTGTTCCATTTCATAAGGCAGTAATGATTTGATGGCTTTTTCTAACTCCTTACAAAAAAGTATCGGATCGAAACTTACTCTTTCCAGTATTGATTTTGTGTAATCAAACATGATTTTCGACATAATAAATTATGGTTTTAAGGTTAAATTATTATTCTAACTTTCAGTAAAAATACATTTATTATAGTTACCATCTATTAATTTAACGTATAATATTTATTATTATTTCATCTCCCACAATTATTTTTTGTCAAAATTTTAACTGCAAAATAAACATTTATTGGGATTTTCTCGCACGAAACATTTCTCTTTTTCCTGGAGGGCCTTCCAATTTCTCTACGGTAAATCCAACTTCAATCATGCTCCTTTTTACTACGCCACGAGCGGCATAGGTAACCAATACCCCATTGTTTTTAAGGGCGTCATACATTTTTTTAAAAATGGCTG
>NZ_DATBVQ010000117.1:0-11319 GCF_036515215.1 Flavobacterium sp. | reverse complement strand
CGGTTATCCCGAATACATGATAGGCGTCATTCTTATCGGGCTTGCTCGTTGTATCGCAATGGTCGTCGTTTGGAATGATCTTGCCGATGGAGATAGGGAGTATGCGGCAGGTTTGATTGCCTTAAACAGTGTTTTCCAGGTATTGCTTTACAGCGTTTATGCCTATATCTTCATCACCATACTTCCACCCTATTTCGGATATACCGGTTTTGAAGTCAACATCAGCATCGGGCAAATTGCCGAGAGCGTGGGCATCTATTTGGGGATTCCTTTCGCACTGGGAATCATCAGCCGATATGCTCTTATCAATCTAAAGGGAGAGGATTGGTTCCAAAACAAATACGTACCGTTCATTTCCCCAATTACGCTAATCGCGTTGTTACTTACCATCGTGATCATGTTCAGCCTAAAAGGGGAAATGATCGTGCAAATCCCGATGGATGTCGTTCGCATCGCGATTCCTCTCGTGATTTACTTCACGGTCATGTTTGTCATCAGTTTTTTCACGGGGAAATATTTTGGCGCAGATTATTCAAAAAGTACGGCGATTGCCTTTACGGCAACGGGAAACAATTTCGAACTGGCAATCGCAGTAGCCATCGGTGTTTTTGGCATCAATAGCGGACAGGCATTTGCCGGAGTTATCGGCCCATTGGTGGAGGTTCCCGCTTTAATCGCATTGGTGAATGTCGCTTTTTGGTTTAGAAAAAAATACTACCCGTCAGCAATCTAGAGCTAAAAAAAATAGACGAATTTTCTTTTTTAAAATCCGTGTAAACAACTAGAATAAAATCAAACCGCCAATTCGCAAATTTTATATTATCCATGATATATTTAAATTTGTGAATTCGCGGTATTTTTTTTGAAGCCAAATGTTTTTCTGCTCCATGATGAAAATAGTTATAATTATTGCCTAGGTCCTGTTTGAACCAGATTCCACATTTCCCCCACTAAAATTGAAAACACCATTTCGTTTTTGATATATTTTTCATCAATTTTTACAAATACCATATTTTACAGCTTCCATTTTCAAGATATTCCAATTAATTTCAAAAAAACGAAATTAAGTAAATAAAATAAGTACTTATACTTATATTTGCTACGTAATGCTTAATTTACGATAGTATGATCAATATAATAGTAGTCGGAAACGGCATGGTAGGTTTCAAATTTTGTGAAAAATTCATATCGAAGCCAGGAAGTGAGAAGTATCAAATTACTGTTTTTGGAGAAGAACCAAGGCGAGCCTATGACCGTGTCCATTTAAGCGAATATTTTGCGGGCAAAAGTGCTGACGATTTATCCATGTCAACTTTAGATTGGTATGCCGAAAACAATATTATTCTAAATACTTCAGAATTAATTACTGACATCAATAGGGAACACAAAACGGTTCATACCCATCTGGAAAAAACATATCCCTACGACTACATAGTATTGGCAACAGGTTCTTCTGCTTTTGTACCCCCTATTGTTGGGGTGGAAAAAGAAGGCGTTTTTGTATACAGGACTATTGAAGATCTCGATGCAATCATGGCCTATGCCAAAAAAATAAAACAAAATGGAGCTACAGAAGCAGCTGTGCTTGGCGGGGGATTACTAGGACTGGAAGCGGCCAAAGCTGTCCGGGATTTGGGTTTGAATCCGCATGTTGTGGAGTTTGCTCCCAGGCTAATGCCAAGACAATTGGACAAGGGCGCGAGTGACATGTTGCAATCAAAAATTGAAGAGCTAAACATTGGGATACACCTTAATAAATCCACTCAATATATTGATGGTGGAGATTGTATAACAGGGATGATGTTTGCGGCAGAGGAATTGTTAAAAGTTGATATGTTGGTTATATCTGCAGGTATCAAACCACGAGACGAGCTTGGAAGAGTTTCGGGACTTGAAGTGGGGGTACGTGGCGGCATCACCGTAAACAATAAAATGCAAACGACGGATCCTTTTATATATGCCATTGGAGAAGTGGCGCTGTACAACCATATGATTTACGGATTGGTTGCCCCAGGATACGAAATGGCAGAAGTCGCTGCCGAGCAGATTCTGCAAGGCGAAAAAACAATGAGAGAAACCATCGATATGTCTACCCAATTAAAATTAATTGGGGTCGAAGTGGCGAGTTTTGGTGATCCATTTCTAGAAAACGAAAATGTCACGGCAATCGTTTACGAAAATAAATTTAGCGGTACATACAAAAGAATTAACATAACCAAAGACGGGAAGACCTTATTGGGAGGGATTCTGGTTGGTGATTCAAGTGATTATAATGGGTTGTTCCAAATTTACAGCAATGCGATGCCCCTGCCTAAAAATCCCGAAGATTTAATTCTAGGTTCCAGGGGTGGCGAAAGCTCAACTATGGGAAGCGTCATGGACTTGCCTGACACTGCCGTAATCTGTTCTTGCGAAAATGTAACTAAAGGAACTCTTTGCTGTTCAATAACAGATGGGACATGCGAATCTTTATCAGATGTCGTGAAGCTTACAAAGGCCACTTCCGGTTGTGGAGGTTGTAAGCCAATGGTGGTTGACTTGGTGAAAGAAGCACAAAAATCAATTGGAAAAGAAGTGAAAGAATCTCTTTGCGAACATTTTCACTACACCAGACAAGAGCTATTTGATATCGTGAAAATCAACAAATACACTAATTTTTATGAGGTTGTCGACCATCATGGCAATGGCGATGGTTGCGAAGTATGCAAACCAGTTGTCGCTTCGATTTTCTCAAGTATTTACAACGATACGGCCAACAAACATGTCACCACCCAAGATACCAATGATCGATTCTTAGCCAATATCCAACGGAACGGGACCTACTCGGTTGTACCGAGGGTCGCCGGTGGAGAGATTACCGCCGAAAAACTGATCGTAATTGGCCAAGTAGCTAAACAGTTTGATCTATACACTAAAATTACCGGTGCACAGCGTGTCGATTTATTTGGCGCCCATCTAGATGATTTGCCAAAAATTTGGAAAATACTAATTGATAATGGTTTCGAAAGCGGGCACGCCTATGGAAAGTCATTAAGGGCCGTGAAAAGTTGTGTGGGCAATGCTTGGTGCCGTTACGGAATGGATGACAGTGCCGGTTTTGCCATTGAACTGGAAAACAGGTACAAAGGAATCCGTTCCCCCCATAAAATCAAGGGTGGCGTATCCGCTTGCATTAGGGAATGTGCCGAAGCCAGAGGCAAAGATTTTGGTCTCATTGCAGTGGAAGGAGGTTGGAACCTCTACATCTGCGGAAACGGCGGCGCCACTCCTAAACATGCCGTTTTGTTGGCTGAACAAATTGACAAAGCGACCGTAATTAAATACCTAGACCGTTTTTTAATGTATTACATCCGCACGGCCGGGCCACTGGTTCGAACTGCCACATGGCTAGACAAATTAGAAGGAGGCATGGATTACCTTAAAGAAGTTGTCATACATGATCGCATCGGGATTTGTGAAGCATTAGAAACTGAAATGGAAACCCTTATAGGGACATTTGAATGCGAATGGAAACAAGTGATTGAAAAACCAAGATTAATGAAGCGTTTCAGTCATTTCGTTAATTCCGATGAAAAGGATGATAATATCGAATATGTGCCGTTAAGAGAACAAAAAATGCCAAAACCTTGGTGAAAAGCAATTGATTAATTCGCACCGAACAGTTTGATTTTGGTATAGAGCGAATCATCCTGAAGTTGAAAAAGATTAAACAATAAAAATTATGGAAAATATTTTAAGCAAATACAAAACTGTTCTGGCTGATCACGCAACCATTTGGTTCAAAGCGGGTAACATAAATGACTTTCCCAGCAACAGAGGAGGTTGCATCAAATACAAAGACAAACAAATTGCTGTTTTTAATTTCGAAAGAAGAAACGAATGGTACGCCTGTCAAAATGCCTGCCCCCATAAAATGGAAATGGTTCTATCGAGAGGAATGACGGGATCTGCTGATGACGTTCCCAAAATCGCATGTCCTATGCACAAAAAAACATTTTCGCTTGCAGACGGATCTAATTTAAATGGGGAAGAATACTCGATTGCGACCTACCCCGTAAGAGTTATTGGAGACGAAGTATTCGTAGGCTTTTTAGAATAAATATGTATCTTTGAAAATATACATTATCCATGACAAACACACCTTTTCATAACGCTAGTGAGCTAATTGATGCAGAAAACGCACAAGACCCAAACCGCGAAATATACCAAACCAAAAGCTACCCTAAAGAGTTATTATATTCAAATAGAATGTATGAAAAGCTTATGGAATTTCATCCTGATGCCTCCGAAGCGGTTCAAATTGCTTCCAAAGCCCAGCACATTTGCAGATGGAAAATAGCTCGAGAAACCTATCCGATGGATCGTGTGGGATACTTAAAATGGAGAGAAGATTTAAAAAAATTTCACGCGAAAACTACAGCCGGAATTTTAGAAAAAGTGGGGTATGACTCCAATTTCATCGCTCGGGTTTCATTTCTGATTGAGAAAAAATTACTCAAAAAAGATGAAGAAACGCAACTTCTGGAAGATGTAATTTGTTTGGTTTTTCTGGAATTTTATCTTGATCCCTTTGTACAAAAACATGACAGGGACAAAATGAAAAATATCATTCTGAAAACTTGGAATAAAATGTCTGATAAGGGACACCAGGAAGCTTTAAAAATCAACTATAGCAGCGCAAATCTTCAACTGATAAAAGAGGCCATCGGATTGTAATTTGATTTTGACATGAAAAACAAGACCAAACAGTCTATCGAGAATCTCAATTTCGTAAAATTAAAGCAAATGTATCTTTTTGCTTTAATAACCATAGCCATAACGGTACTGCTTAGCCAATTGCTCATACAGTACAACCTGAACCATCAGCTTAATGATTCCCGACTGATCAACATATCGGGGAAACAAAGAATGTTGAGTCAAAAGTTGGCCAAGGAAGTGCTGATCTTAAACTTGGTTTCTGATTCCATAAAGAAAAATGAGGAGGTCTCTAAAATAAACGAAACCGTTTCACTTTGGAAATTCACCCATTATGCATTGGAAAACGGGAATGACAGCCTTAATTTCCCAAAAGTAAAAAGCGCTACCCTATCCAGATTATTTGCCGATATAAAACCCAATTTTGATAGTATCAGTCATGCGACTGAGCTGTTGCTGAAAAATCATATTGGACAAGTAGACCGGGATAAAAATCAAAAAATAGCGCAAACTATTCTGGATAATGAAGGGATCTTTCTTTCTAAAATGAACAAAATAGTAAGCCAATACGAAGCCGAAGCGCTGGAAAAAGTGACGCTGCAGCGCAAAACGGAATATGCTATTTTGGGGTTTACACTACTCGTTTTATTTTTGGAATTTCTCTTTATATTTAAACCTACCAACAAAAGGATTGAGCTTTTAATTTCTAAACTTCTGGTCTCTGAACGGAGAGCCATAAAACTGGCACACGATACGGAAGTGATTAGCGAAATAAAAGAAAACTCTGTCAAAGAATTAAAGTCGTTAAATTATGCGATGGAGAATACTTTATTGTATTGCCGTATTGCACCCGACGGACGTATCATACATATCGGGGAAAAGTTCTCTAAACTGTTGCAGTACAATCCTTTTGTTGGCGATAAAACGTTCTCCGAGGTGTTGACGCCAGTAGAAAAAGAACAATTGCTTATCGATAGGATCATCGCCGAAAAACAAAGAAGCGGATGGCAGGGGGAAATAAACATCACCAACAGAAATAAAGAATCCATTTGGCTTGATCTATCCATGGTGCCAGTTACCATCAAAAAAGAGGAATCCGAATTATTGATTATTTGTTTTGATATTACCGAACGGAAAATAGCAGAGCAAGAAGTGGAACGGCTGAATGCTGAAAACATTGCCGATAAAATCAATCAGCAAAAAATCATCTCCAGTAAAATTGTCGAGAATCAAGAAAATGAGCAAAATAGAATTGCTCGTGAAATTCATGATGGGATAGGGCAAATGCTAACGGGCTTGAAATTCAGCTTGGAAAGTATCAATCTTGATGACAAAGAAAAAGCTGCACAAAAAATTGAGTACCTAAAAAAATTATCCCTTGACATCATCAAAGGGGTACGCACGGCAACTTTCAACTTGATGCCGCCTGAATTGAGCGATCATGGAATTGTGTCCTCTTTATCAAAACTTTGCCAAGAGTTGTCGAAACTCACAGGAAAAAACATCCAGTTCTATAACAAAACCTCTTTTGACAAAAGGCTGGATTCATTAATTGAAATCAACATATATCGCCTTACCCAGGAAGCGATCAATAACGCGATAAAGTATGCCGAATCCTCACATATTGTAGTCCAACTATCGCATAGTAATTCAATCCTGAGCATCATAATTGACGATAACGGCAAGGGGTTTGATGCTGCCGAAGTGGAGAAAAAAAGGAATAGTGAATCCGGAATGGGATTACTCTTTATGAAAGAAAGAATACAGTACATCAACGGACGTGTTTTTATAAACTCCATCCCGGGCGAAGGAACCAGAATTACATTCAACATTCCCATTTAAATATAAGACGACTAATTTATTTATATAGATTACGTATATTAGCTGTTCAATTAGTTTAAAATACGTAAAAAAATTGATCTCAAATTTAAGTAAGTTATGAATAATACGATTCGAGTTGTGCTGGCAGATGACCACGTTTTTGTAAGAGACGGGATAAAATCATTATTGGAGACCGAAGACAATATAATTGTGGTGGGAGAAGCTACAGATGGTCTGGAAGCATTGCAAACAGTGGAATCAAATAAGCCAGACTTACTAATTGTCGACATACGCATGCCTCATTTAACAGGTATTGAAGTAGTTGAAAAATTACGAAATCAGAATAATCCCGTGAAAATCATCGTTCTTTCGATGCATGAATCGGAAGAATACGTACTTAAATCCATCAGAGCCGGTGCCGATGGTTATTTGTTGAAAGGATCCAGCAAAGAAGAATTCTTAAAAGCACTGCATACCGTCGCAAATGGCGGAAAATATTTTAGTGGCGACATCTCCTCTATTCTTATTGATCAACTCAAAAACAATGCAATCCCTATAGAAACAAAGCAACCATTAACGGATGATATGTCAATTACCAAAAGGGAAAAAGAAATCCTGAAACTTTTATTGTCTGGAAAAGGAAATAAAGAAATTGCGGAAGCATTAGAAATCAGTAAGCGTACCGCAGAGGTACACCGCTTTAACTTGATGAAAAAACTAAAAGTGAAGAATCTTATGGAGCTTTCCAATAAGGCAAACGAATATGCGTTGATTTAATCTTCCACACAAAAAACAAAAGCCAATTCTATTTTAATTAATATACCTAATCTCAACTATACGCTGCGAAATGGGCTGATTATGTCTTTTTATGATTGTGATCAATCTTTTCGAGCATTCAAAAAACGAAAAAAGGCTTCCCTTTTTTGGTAAATCAATAATAAAAAGAGCTTTAAAAACAAATGTCTGAAATCTTTATGAAAATACGTATTTATACTTATTTCCAATGTTTTTAATACGTCGACATACTTATATTTGTAAAAAATATAAGTACAATGGAAAAGTCAACTTCATTAGCCCAATCCCACAGAATGTTATTTTTAAACACGCTGGCGTTCACCGTTTGTTTCGCTTGCTGGACACTTAATGGCGTTTTGGTCACCTATTTGGTCGACAAAGGCATTTTTAACTGGAGCGTGGTACAAATAGGCTGGTTACTGGGCATTCCCATTTTAACCGGTGCCCTGATGCGATTGCCCATAGGAATCCTGACCGATAAACACGGCGGGAAATCGGTGTTTTCAATCTTGCTTTTACTATGTTCAATCCCTCTATTCCTACTTCCATTAGCAAACAGTTTCTTGATGTTTGCCGTTCTTAGTTTTCTGTTCGGAATGGTTGGAACCAGCTTCGCCGTAGGTATCGGATACACTTCCATATTCTATCCAAAAGAATGGCAAGGGAGAGCTTTGGGGATTTTTGGGATGGGGAATGCGGGAGCGGCAATAACCACATTTATGGCACCTTCACTATTAAATCATTTTTCAATAGAAGACCCGCAAAATGGTTGGAAAATTTTACCCCTGATATATGGCGCTGCTTTGTTAATTATCGGTGTCCTGTTCTTACTTTTCGCTAAAAATAAGAAAATGGAAAGGTCAACCAAAACAGTTCCGCAAATGCTGTCAACCTTAAAAAGACCTAGAGTCTGGAGGTTTGGAGCCTACTATTTTTTGGTTTTCGGATGTTTCGTGGCCTATTCACAATGGCTTTTGCCCAACTTTATGAACGTATACCAAACGAGTTTAGTGATGGGCGGTATGTTTGCCACTATGTTCAGCTTGCCATCCGGTGTCATTCGCGCATTTGGCGGATATCTATCTGACAAATTTGGCGCCCGAAAAGTAATGTATTGGGTATTGAGTTCATCTGTCGTATTGAGTGCACTATTGATGATTCCAAAAATGGAAATAACAACGGCTGGCCCAGGCGTAATGGCAGAAAAAAAAGGAATTGTCACCCAAGTCAGCGCTTCTAACGTACAGATTGACGGGAAAGATTTCGCGATAGTCTCCAAACCAGAAACTGCGGCAATTGGAAATGTCTTCCCGACTAAATCAACATGGCAAAAAGTAATTGTTGAACAAAACCAAAGCGTCAATAAAAAAGAATTATTGGCCAAGGGCCTAACCCGAATTGTTTTTGACGCCAACATGTGGGTTTATCTATTTTTGGTAATTATGATTGGTATCTCGTGGGGAATCGGAAAAGCGGCCGTTTACAAACATATCCCCGAATATTTCCCGACCGAAATAGGAGTTGTGGGCGGTATGGTGGGTTTGCTCGGAGGTTTAGGCGGATTCTTTTGCCCAATTATCTTTAGCTATCTATTAAGTTTCACCGGAATATGGTCAAGTTCATGGATTTTTGTCCTTCTGTTTTCAGCAATTTGCCTCGTCTGGATGCACATTACCATAACTAGTATGATGAATGAAAAACAACCGATTATGTCCAAAGAAATGGATCGAAAAAACTAAAACCCCTCCTTTCCAAATTGTAAAGCACGCCATTTCCGATTGATCCATCAAAATAGAATCTGAAGTAAAACATTAACAAGATACAAAATGAAAAAAATAAATGCCGATTGCTCCATCTGTATCAACACCAATTGTTTTATAAAGAAACATTTGCATCTGGAAAAAATGCAGGATTTTGCGTTGGAAAAAACGAATTTTTCCTGCAAAAGAGGACAGCAATTTATGATCGAAGGCGCGCCAATGCAAGGCTTGTATTTTATCTTCAAGGGGAAAGTGAAGGTGCTTAAAACCGGTATCTATGGTAAAGAACATATCGTTCGACTGACACAAGAGGGCGACACGGTAGGTTTCAGGGGATTTGGCACAAGCAAAAGGTACCTGATAGGGGCTTCAGCGGTAGAGGATACCGTTTTGTGCAATTTTAGCAACAAGGTGATGCAGGACATACTCAAAACTATTCCTGAATTCACGTATGACATGATGTTGTTTTATGCAGAGGAGCTTAATAAAAGCGAGAACAACGTTAAAAAAATTGCCCAAATGAACGTCAGGGAACGCGTTATCGACACCCTTCTATATCTTCTCAAAAAATTTGGTCAAACGAACAATCTAATAGACATTCTGCTTTCCAGAAAAGAAATCGCCGATTTTGCCGGAACCACGGATGAACAAGTGACGCGAATATTCTCAAGCCTGAAAAAAGAGGGCCTTATAAAAATTGTAGGAAAGAAAATAAGCCTGCTACAAGCCGAAAAAATGAAACAGGAAATCATTGAACATCGGTAGTTTCCGGTTTTCCTATTTATAGCATAAAAGTCCAATAGTATTGGACTTTTTTTATGCAATAAAACCAGTTCTACGCACACTTATGCGTAAATATTTCAAACAACACATCCATACCTAATTCCATAACATATCGTAAAAAAACATGTTAGTTGAAAAATATGCGTTTTCGCCTGTTTTAACGGGTTCAATACCAGTTTTTTAATGGCGAAAAAAGGCATGTTTCACTGTAATTACCTCAGTAAATAAGTAAAACTACGTACGTATATTTGCTGAGTAAATAATTAAAACCAAGTATCAATTAAAACCATTTGTTATGAAATTACTAAAAACAATATGCTTGTCATTTATAGGGGTTATCAGTTCGGCAACCCACGCGCAAGACTTCGATGCCAGCATACAGCTTAGACCACGTTATGAATATAGGAATGGGTATAAAAGCTTATTGAAAACGGGAGACAGTCCAACTTCATTTATATCGCAACGTTCCCGTTTAAACTTAAATTTTGAACAAGATAAATTAAAATTAAAACTGTCTTTACAAAATGTACGCACTTGGGGTGACGTAGCCACCACAACTACAGCGGACAAGAACGGAGTTGCTGTTTTTGAAGCTTATGCCGACTATAGTTTTGATGATAAATGGAGCGCGCGCCTTGGTCGCCAGGTATTATCCTATGACAACCAGCGTATAATGGGTGGAATTGATTGGATTCAACAAGGACAAAGTCATGATGCAGCGTTAATAACTTACAAAGACGCAAAAAACCGACTGGATTTAGGTTTTGCCCATAATGCCAATGCCGAAAACCTATTGGAGCCTACAACAGCTTACACCACCACCTATAAGGAAATGCAATATGCTTGGTACCACACCAGCATTAAAAAAGTAAATGCCAGTTTCTTGTTTTTAAACGCCGGCTACCAATACCTAAAAACACCAACAGATCTACAGACCGATTATATCCAAACTTACGGGACCTATTTGACTTACAAAGGTAAAAAATGGGATTTTGATTTGGGGATATATGGGCAATCCGGAAAAAGTGGCGGCGCAGAATTAAGTGCTTGGGACGCTGGTGCAAATTTAGGCTATGTTGTAACCGATAAATTCAAAGCTACATTAGGATATGAATACCTTTCAGGTAAAGATCAGGATGACAGCGATACAAAAATAAAATCATTTACTCCCCTATTTGGAACCAACCATGCTTTTAATGGATTCATGGATTACTTCTACGTAGGAAACCACAAAAAAAGTGTTGGATTACAGGACGCGTACTTAAAACTGGATTTTGGAATCAAAAAAGTAAAATTCTCATTGACACCGCATGTGTTCTATGCCCCTAATAAAGTGCTGGCTGCCGGGCTAGAAAAAGACTCTTATCTAGGCACCGAAGTTGATTTGACCGCAGGGTACAAAATTTACAAAGACATCATGGCTGTTGCAGGATATTCACAAATGTTTGGTTCTTCAACATTAGAA
>NZ_DATBVQ010000116.1:0-2317 GCF_036515215.1 Flavobacterium sp. | reverse complement strand
ATTCAATTTTTTTATCTCTGTCGTAAAGCACCTCTTTTTTTCTACCTGCTGATTTTATTTGAACTATCGGGCCTTGCTCTATGAACAATCCCGCAATGTCCACAACAGTAGATAGAGATCCGCCTCCATCATCTCGAACATCTAGAACAATTCCATTGACACCCGCTTTTTTCAATCTTTCGACTTCCAAAGCAATGTCCTTTCCGGCATCCCTACCGTCTGTATTTTCAAAATCAATATAAAATTTGGGCAAATAAATCACCCCGTATTTCAATCCGTTTTTATTAACGACACTTGATTTAGCGTAAGTTTCTTCGATCTCAACAATATCCCTTATTATAGAAATGATTTTAATGGTCCCATCCACTTTCTTTACGGTAAGGCGAACTTCAGAACCTTTAGGCCCTTTAATTTTTTTAACAACGTCATCAAGACGCATTCCAACTACATCGACAGCTGGTTCATTACCTTGAGCCACTTTCATCACTAAATCTCCAGCTTCAAGTTGTTTGCCTCGCCAAGCCGGGCCTCCAGAAATAAGTTCTGAAATTTCGGTGAAATCATTTTTCTTTTGAAGACGCGCTCCGATACCTTCCAGTTTTCCGCTTATGCTTACATCAAAACGTTCCTTTTCTTCAGGTGCAAAATAATTGGTATGCGGGTCAAAACGGGTTGTGATAGAGTTGATATAAACTGAAAACCAGTCATCCCGATCCAAATCATTCATGAAACCAAAATACTCATCTAAGGATTTTTTAGCATTCTCACGAGTTTCCTTTTCCAATTCCGCAAAACTTTTAGGTTTACTATCTTCAGCTTGCTCTTTTATTTTATTTAAATTACCATCGATTAAATCTTCCGATTCGTTTGCAGATAAACTGTCCTCATCGACAATACCATTACCTCTTTTTTCCTGCATTTTTAAACGTTCTGTCAACGAAGACAAAGTCGACAATTTAATTTGCTTTCTCCATCTATCAGTGAGTTCCGAAACATTTTTAGAATAAGGTGCCTTGTCATAATCGGTATTGAAACTCTCGTCCACGGTATAGTCAAAAGGAGTGCTTAAAATTCCTTTATATATCTTTTTGCTCTCTTCCATTCTCTTCATCAAGCGATCATAAGTCAGGCTGAAAAACGTCAAATCTTTATTTATCAATTGGTCATCCAATTGAGTTTCATATTTCGAAAACTCATCGATATCTGACTGCAAGAAAAATCGTTTTGAAGGATCTAAAGCTTGGACATAATCTTTGTATATCCCTTTGGAAAATGTGTCATCTATCGTTGCGGGATCATAGTGTCCTTTTTCAATTACAAAAGTCAACAATTCTAGAAGCAGCTTGTCCTTATCAGGGTTGGACTCCACTCCTGATTTGATTTTGAATGCAAATAATGATACCGATAGGATAACAATTGCAAGAAGAATTTTATAATTTCTTTTCATAAAGCTAATGATTGTATTCATTCAATATTTTTGAACTAATGTACGGTAAAAACTATGCCAAGGTTTGCTAGGCCCACATAAATTTTTGTTAAAGATATAAAATTGTTTTTTTTGTTTTGAGTTTAATCCTTCAAGTTAATAAATTTTGTTTTCTTTGTTAGAAAGAGACCTCTCAGTACTATTTATTTTACCCAGCACAACCTAAATCACGACTAAACTCAGATAATAATGGCCATAGTTAAACCTTTAATCTTAATTACTAATGACGATGGCGTTTCGGCTCCGGGACTAAGAGCGCTAATTGCCGTAATGGCAGAGATTGGCGAGATCATAGTTGTGGCGCCTGACAAACCGCAAAGCGGAATGGGCCACGCCATAACGACCAACAATACTCTATATTTGAATAAAATATCAAAGGAAGACGATGTGATTATGGAGTACAGTTGCAGCGGAACCCCAGTTGATTGCGTGAAATTAGCCGTAAATGAAATCCTAAAAAGAAAACCGGATTTGTGCGTTTCCGGAGTCAATCACGGCTCGAATTCTTCGATAAACGTAATCTATTCCGGAACGATGAGCGCCGCAGTGGAGGCAGGCATTGAAGGAATTCCGGCCATAGGTTTTTCACTTTTGGATTACGATTGGAATGCGGATTTTGAAACCATGAAGCCGTTTATTCGAAAAATCACCCTTGAGGTACTGGAAAACAATTTGCCGCAAGGAGTCGTTTTAAATGTGAATTTTCCAAAATTGAAAAAGGAAAACATTAAGGGAATAAAAATTTGCCGTCAGGCGAAAGCCCTTTGGGTAGAAAAATTCGACAAGCGACAGACTCCCCAAGGAAGGGACTACTACTGGCTTGCGGGCGAG
>NZ_DATBVQ010000115.1:0-3146 GCF_036515215.1 Flavobacterium sp. | reverse complement strand
ATGAAATATCACGCAAAAGCAGAAATTAAATATCGTTGTTTTACATCGTGGATAAATTCTAAATCTGCGGCTGTACAATTGAAAATTTAACCATTTATATTTAGTTTCAGATTGCTATTTACATTTGTACCGTCCATTTGTTTAATGAGAAAGTATACCATTATGCTAATGATCGATGCGAAAAAGCACCAAACTGATATGACGTAATCCGCATAAAAAAAAGCTGTAATTAAATACGATATAAATATAATTACCCCTAATATCCACATCCGTCTGATACTTGAAAATAATGTCGGTCCAATTGTAGCGATGATATAAAGAAGGTCTCCATAATTGCCAAATCGAATCGGATAGTTTTGCAGATAGGAAATATGGGCCCCGATTATTTTTGCCTCCACATCGTACGAAATTAAGCAGTAGGCAAGATAAAAAGAGACTAACATCCCAATTCCCAAGATTATTTTTAGAATTATTTTATGTTTTTCCTCTTTTTCAAGCATTAATAATGAAAAAGGAATCAAAAGAGGCCAAACTACTTGCGCCAAAAACAAGAAAATATAGGTTGCCAGTTCTTGCAACGGATAATATGTGGAACTTGTCAAAGAAAACCAAATGAGACCTTCAGCAAATTGCTGAACGCAAAATAAAAGTGGAACACTAGCGAAATATATTTGCTCAGGTTTATCTACTTTTTTGATTGTTGCAATACTTATTGCAGAAAGAATAATACCTGCTCCGAAACTTGCAGTAGCTGAAAAACACATGGTTCAAGTATTAGAATTATTATTAGCCCTCCATTAAAGGTAAGAACAAAATAAAAAAATCTTACAGGAATCGCCAGTATTCGCCAGTATTGTAAGTCTTTTAGTATCCTTATTAGGGTTTTCGACTTCAGTTTCAGTTCAAATAGCAATTGAGACTTTTAATCAATTCCTGCATTATAAACGTCATTCTCATATTTCATTAAATTTAAGCTCAGCAAAATGACAATCAAAGTGACACCAACATCCGCAGCGATGGCAAAAACCAAATTGCTGTAGCCCATAAATGCCAAGGTGATAAAAACGATTTTAACTCCAATAGCTCCAATGGTGTTGAATTTTATTCTCGCCAAAGTTTTTTTGCTAAGGCGAATCAGAAATGGGATAAGGGAGAGTTTGTCGTTCATCAAGGCAATATTGGCAGTTTCTATTGCCGTATCGCTACCAGCGGCACCCATCGCTATTCCCACAGTACTTAACGCTAGTGCCGGGGCATCGTTTATTCCGTCTCCCACCATAGCTACACGGCCATATTCTTGCAATAGTTCTTTTACTTTTTCTGACTTGTCTTCCGGAAGCAAACCTCCAAATACGTTTTCTATTCCTACTTGCCGTGCCACATATTGGGCCGCTTTTTTGCCGTCACCGGTTAGCATTATTAATTTAATGTTGAGTTTCTGCAACTCTTTTATTGCGGTTATACTGTCGGGTTTAATCTCATCCGTCAAACCAATGATACCCGCAACTTCTTTACCAAAACTGATCACTATGCTTGTTTTTCCTTCTGCGGCAAGTTGTTCCACTATTTTTTCAGCCTTGTCATTGACCTCATGATACTCTTTGATAAAATCAAGTTTGCCTACATAGACGGTTTTGTCTTTACAAACTAAACATTTCGCGATAGCCCCCTTTCCCATGATACTTTTGAATGCTTCCGCTTTGTGTGGTTCGAAACCTTCTTTTCTGCTGGCAGTGACAATTGCTTGTGCTAACGGATGTTCAGAAAACAGCTCAGTTCCGGCCGTACATGCCAGCAACTCTTCTCGAGTGGTTCCGTTTAACGGGAACACGTCAGAAACGACCGGGTTGCCATACGTAATCGTTCTGGTTTTGTCTAATGCGATGGCCTTTACTCTTGCCATGGACTCGACATATTTCCCTCCTTTTATTAGTGCTCCTTTTGCAGAAGCATTACCGATAGCGGCGTAGATTGCAACGGGAGTGGAGATAACCAGAGCGCATGGACAGGCAATCACCAAAAGCGTAATTGCTTGGTTTAGCCAAATGTCAAAATTTAAGTGCAAAATGAAAACAGGTATTGCGAATACAAGGACTGCCATGGCAATAATCGTCGGGGTATAAAATTTTGAAAACCGCTGGATGAATTTTTGGGTATCGCTTTTAGATGCGGCTGCTTCAAAGGTGAGTCGGATAATTTTTGAAAATGTGGTGTCATTGGAAATTTTAGTGGTCTTCATTTCAATGAAACTATTTTTATTGAGCGTTCCTGCAAATAAGTAGTCACCGGGATGCTTGTCCTTTGGAATGGGCTCGCCGGTAATTGCCGCTTCATCAACAGTGGTTTCACCCGAAATTATTTTGCCGTCTAGCGGAATCATTTCCCCGGGTTTGACCTGAACGATTGTCCCAACGGGAATTTTGTTTATCTGTATGTTTTTGTTTTCCTCCTTTACAAAAGCCATTTTTGGGGCAATGCTTACCAATCTATCCAATGCCGATTTAGAATTTTCAAGACCGATATCTTCCAGCCGCTCCCCCAAGACATAGAGAACAATCACTACGGCGGCCTCTGGATATTCACCCAAATAGAAAGCGGCAACTACGGCGATGGTCATCAAGAGATTAATGCTGCTGAAGTTAAGTTTAAATATGGCTTTTATCCCATCCATCAAAACCTCGTGACCAATGCCAATAATGAAAAAGGCAAAAACAAAAGGTCCGTATGGCATGGGAATGTGAATACCAATAATGGATAAAATTTCTAGGACTACAACAATCGAAATTGAGAGAAGTAAAACGAGAAATTTTTGGTCTTTGATGGGCAGTGTCATAAAATTACTTTTTTTGGTTTATTATTTTTTCCAACATTCAAGATCTGCAATGCCTCCAGTGAAAAAAGGGGCAATAAAACCAGGGAATCCATATTTTTCCTCTTTCTTTAACTATTGGGATGGATTTAGTGAGCCTTAATTTTATTGTGCTGCTAATTTAAGTAATATTTTTGTTCAAAAAAGAAACATAGGTTCTATCCGACTTTGTATGGATTGATACAGCTGCGAAAATTCAGATTGATATGCATGAAATGCGGTCCCCATTATTTGACATTAATGTAGTGCAGTTTGTCAAAAACTTTGCGAACTTTGC
>NZ_DATBVQ010000114.1:0-17740 GCF_036515215.1 Flavobacterium sp. | reverse complement strand
GGGACTATCTTTCTTGATGAAGTGGGCGAGTTACCGCTGACAACCCAAGTTAGACTTCTTCGAGTGTTGGAAAACGGCGAGTTCATTAAAGTGGGGTCTTCACAAGTCCAAAAAACGGATGTAAGAATTGTGGCTGCCACCAATGTAAATTTATTTGACGCGATCGAAAAAGGGAAGTTTCGTGAAGATTTATATTATAGATTAAGTACGGTCGATATTCCTTTGCCGCCTTTGCGCGACCGAAAAGACGACATCCATTTACTGTTCAGAAAATTTGCGGCAGATTTTGCATACAAATACAAAATGCCCCCACTGAAACTGGACGACGATGCTGTTCATGCATTACAAAAATTTCGCTGGAGCGGAAACATTCGACAGCTACGAAACGTAGCCGAACAAATTTCCGTTTTGGAAACCAATCGCGACATCACTGCGGCAACCCTGCAGTCATACTTGCCGACTGAAGGCACTAATTTACCTTCTGTGATTAAAAATAAGAAAGGCGACGGTGATTTTAGTAACGAAAGAGAAATCTTGTACAAAGTGCTTTTCGATATGAAAAGTGATCTGCATGATTTAAAAAAGCTCACCTTGGAACTCATGGAAAGCGGCAGTTCCAAAGTGCAAGAAACCAATAAAAATCTGATCAGCAAAATATATGGTTCCAAGGAGAATGACAGTGAAATAGATTTTGAAGAAGAACCTAGAACCGCATTTCTTTCGAGTCAAAACAAAGAGGAACTTTATCAGGAGAATGATGACAATTATCTTTTTGCAGAAACAGTTGAAGAGGAAGAAGAGGTTTTGCGATTAGAACAGAAAGAAATTGAAATGATTAAGAAATCATTAGAAAAAAACAAGGGAAAAAGGAAAGCAGCGGCTGATGAGTTAGGAATTTCAGAGAGAACTTTATACCGAAAAATCAAACAATTCGACCTTTAAATTATCGGTGAATTCCAATTGCAAATTGTCAATAAAATTTGAATATCTTTGAGCCGAGCGTTAGCAAACTGACGAAGCAATTTTAAATATAAAATGAAACACTTACACCTTATCATTTCGGCAGTATTGCTCTTGGCACTAAATAGTTGTTCCGTTTACAACTTTACGGGAACAGGAAAAATTGACGCAAAAACATTTCAAGTCAATTTTTTCCAAAACAATTCCGAACTGATCGAGCCCGGAATCGACAGAACATTCACGCTTGCTTTACAGGATATTATTCAGAACCAAACCGATTTAAATTTGGTCAAAAGCGGCGGAGACTTAATTTATGAGGGAGAAATCGTTGACTACAGAATAAGCCCAATGACGGCAACTGCCGATCAACAAGCATCACAAAACCGTTTGAAGATCAAGATAAATGTTCGGTTTACAAATAAAAATAAGGAAACCGATAATTTCGAGAAGCCATTTGAATTTTATTATGACTATCCCGCAACAACTCAATTGAGCGGAGCAACTTTGACTACTGCATTAGATGAAATATTCGAAAGAATAACACAGGATATATTTAACGAATCGCTTGCCAAATGGTAATAAAAGCGTCTGTAGTTGGCTGTTTTTAGTGTTAAGTCAGTAAACGCGACAAAAACCGAATACCGCCCGAAGGTCGAAAGTTGCGGGAACTGAACACTGATTACTTAAAACCGAACACTCAAAAAATGAACGTAACTGATTACACTTACCTAATTAACAAACCAAATGCTCTTTCCGAGAAGCAAACACTTGATTTGGAAAAGGTATTGGATGAATTCCCATATTTCCAAAGCGCAAGGGCTTTGCGATTAAAAGGGCTTTACAACCAAAATAGTTTTAAGTATAATTCCGCTTTAAAAGCTACGGCCGCCAACACCACTGACAGGACAGTTTTGTTTGATTTCATTACTTCGGAAAGCTTCACCGCTATTCAAAAAGGCTTATACGACCAGAAAACTCTTGAGCTTCTTGATATAAATGTAATCGACGGTGAATTAGTCGTTGGTGAAAGAAAGTTGGAACTTAAAGTGAATTCTTTAGAACAATCCATCCTAACTTCCATTAAAGGAGCCTCGATTGCTGAGGTCGAAGAAATCTCAAAGGACCCGGAAGAGAAGTTGTCGATAGGCAAGCCCCTGGATTTCTCGAAAAATGAAAAACATTCTTTTCAGGAATGGCTTCAGCTGTCCAGAACCCAACCTATAGATAGGACAAATGATGCAATAAAAAACACAAAAGAGGCCCAACGGGAAAAGAATAAGAAGAAAAAATCAGCTTTGATTGATAAATTTATTGAGACCAGCCCAAAGATATCTCCAGTCAAGCACGGAGTAAGTTCTACTGCTCGTATCGACATCAATAAAGAGGATAATTCGTATTTAATGACCGAAACATTAGCGCGAGTCTACTTGGAACAAAAGAAATATCAAAAAGCAATTCAAGCTTATGAAATATTAATTTTGAAATATCCAGAAAAAAGTAGTTTCTTTGCTGACCGTATAACGGATATTAAGATTTTACAACAAAATAATAATTAAACAATGAACACATTTTCAATTTTTTTAGTTTTAATCACAATAGTTTGTTTCCTACTTATTGTAGTAATAATGGTTCAAAACCCTAAAGGTGGTGGACTTTCTTCTACTCTGGGTGGATCAACTCAAATGGGTGGAGTTCAAAAAACAACTGACTTTTTAGACAAGAGTACTTGGACATTGGCCACAATATTAATAGCGCTTATTTTACTTTCAAGTTTAAGCTTCACGGGAACATTAAACGATTCAGATTCTAAAATTATTGACAACACACAAACTGCCGCTCCTGTTGCACCAGTTACACCGGTACAAGACGCACCAGCTGCAGAATAATTCATACCGCAAAATATAACTAAGTGCCAGCCTGTCAAAGCTGGCATTTTTTATAAGAAAATATGTCATATTATGGAGAATGGCACAATTTCTGAAATCTAACATGCATCCTAAAATTAAAAAAATAAAATCATGGCTTTAAACATTAAACCACTTTCTGACCGCGTTCTTATAGAACCAGTTGCTGCTGAAACAAAAACTGCGTCAGGGATTTTTATTCCAGATACCGCCAAAGAAAAACCGCAAAAAGGAACTGTAGTTGCAGTTGGAAACGGCACAAAAGAGCATACTATGACCGTGAAAATTGGCGATAGTGTTCTTTATGGTAAATATGCAGGTACTGAATTGAAACTCGAAGGAAAAGACTATTTGATTATGCGTGAAGATGATATTCTTGCAATTATCTAAAAATTAAGAATCAAGAAAACTTGAAACTTTAAAACAAAACAAACTTTAAACAAATTAAAGAAATGGCAAAAGATATAAAATTTGATATAGAAGCTCGTGACGGACTAAAACGTGGTGTTGATGCATTAGCAAATGCCGTAAAAGTAACCCTAGGACCAAAAGGTCGTAATGTAATCATTGGAAAATCATTTGGTGGACCTACGGTAACAAAAGATGGTGTTACTGTTGCAAAAGAAATTGAACTAAAAGACCCATTGGAAAACATGGGAGCTCAAATGGTAAAAGAAGTTGCTTCTAAAACCAATGATTTGGCTGGAGATGGAACAACTACCGCAACCGTTTTAGCTCAAGCTATCGTAAAAGAAGGTTTAAAAAACGTTGCTGCTGGAGCTAATCCAATGGATTTGAAACGCGGTATTGACAAAGCGGTTGAAGCCATTGTTGCTGATTTAGCAAAACAATCAAAAGTGGTAGGTACTGATTCTGATAAAATAAAGCAAATCGCTTCTATTTCGGCTAATAATGACGAAGTAATCGGTGAGTTAATCGCTGCTGCTTTCGCAAAAGTTGGAAAAGAAGGAGTAATCACTGTTGAGGAAGCAAAAGGGACAGACACTTACGTGGACGTTGTTGAAGGAATGCAGTTTGACAGAGGATATCTTTCTCCATATTTCGTTACCAATTCTGAAAAGATGGAAGTGGAATTAGAGAATCCATATATATTATTATATGACAAAAAAGTTTCCTCTTTAAAAGAATTACTACCGGTTCTTGAACCAGTAGCACAATCAGGAAAACCTTTATTGATTATTGCTGAGGATGTAGATGGTGAAGCATTATCAACATTAGTAGTAAACAAACTTCGTGGAGCCTTGAAAATTGCTGCTGTAAAAGCACCTGGTTTTGGAGACAGAAGAAAAGCTATGCTTGAAGACATTGCTATTTTAACTGGCGGAACTGTTATCTCTGAAGAAAGAGGATACACTCTTGAAAACACAACTATCGAAATGTTAGGTACTGCAAAAAAAGTAACTATCGATAAAGACAACACGACTATTGTAAGCGGAGCTGGCGAGGCTGACATGATCAAAAATCGCGTAAACCAAATCAAAGGTCAAATGGAAGCTACAACTTCTGACTATGACAAGGAAAAACTGCAAGAACGTTTGGCTAAATTAGCTGGTGGTGTTGCTGTCCTTTATGTAGGTGCTGCATCTGAAGTTGAAATGAAAGAGAAAAAAGACAGAGTTGACGATGCGCTTCATGCGACTCGCGCCGCTGTTGAAGAAGGAATTGTTGCTGGTGGTGGAGTTGCTTTACTAAGAGCTAAAAAAGTTCTAAGCGACATCAAAGCTGACAATGCGGACGAAGCTACCGGGATTCAAATTATATCTCGCGCAGTGGAATCACCATTAAGAACTATCGTTGAAAATGCAGGTCTTGAAGGTTCTGTTGTTGTTGCAAAAGTGGCTGAAGGAAAAGGCGACTTTGGCTACAATGCCAAAACTGACGAATATGTAGATATGCTGAAAGCAGGTATTATCGACCCTAAAAAAGTGACTCGTGTAGCATTAGAAAATGCAGCATCTGTTGCAGGGATGATACTAACAACCGAATGCGCTTTGATTGACATCAAAGAAGAAAACGCAGGCGGCATGCCAATGGGTGGCGGTATGCCAGGAATGATGTAATTCCAAACCATTTATCATAAAAAAAATCCGTTCACCTAAAGTGAACGGATTTTTTAATATACAGTTGTGAATAAAAACCAATATCAAAAACTGGCTTCTTATCTTTAATCTTCAGTTACAGGACGCTTTTTGGCGAACTTTAAAATCACCGGGGAAAGTGTAATAACCACTAATGCGATAACAATAAGTTCGATGTGCTCTTTTAAATCTATTTGGTAATTGTCAAGCAAGAAACCATATAAATAATGACCCGCAAAAATTAATGTGAAAGACCAAAGAAATGAACTTACGACATTATAAAACATAAACTTCTTTTTATCCATAGTTACAATTCCAGCAACTATAGGTGCAAAAGTCCTGAATATAGGCAAGAACCTGGCGAAAATAATGGCTCTCCCCCCATGTCTTTCGAAGAAATCTTTAGACTGAACGAGATATTTTTTCTTAAACCAAAAAGTGTCTTTTTTATTGTATAAGTAGTAACCACTCTTGGAACCAAACCAATATCCCACTATATTACCCAAAATACCTGCAACCGCAACCATTGTTGACAAGAGTATGACATTTACAAAATCACTGTCTATAAATAATACGTTTTCTATTAATTCTCGGTTATAAATCCCCGCTAGAAAAAGCAAACTGTCCCCAGGTAAAAAGAAACCGGCAAACAGCCCTGTTTCTGCAAAAACAATAAATAATACGATATAAATCCCTAATTTTATTCCGTTCACATCAAAGTGAATATAAAAAAGAGGGTCTATTAAATTCTTCCAATCAAAGCTATTCATTCAAAGGGGTTTTTATGCTAAATTAATTCGTGCGTGAAAGTAAGGAATAATTTATTTTAACCACAATTTATTGAAAAATTTTAAAGTTTAATTAACGGTCCAACCATTGTCCCCCGTTAACACAAAACATCCAATCACAAATTATGCAGTAAACGCGTTAATTTCAAATGACCCTATCAAATCTCAAATTCCTGTCCCATCAGCGGAACGGAACAATCAAAACCGTAGCGTTCCCTTATTTTAATTCGGAGTTCATCTGCCGGTTGATTTTCACCGTGAACTAAAAATACTTTTTCAGGCTTGTTTTCCAATGCCGAAAGCCAATTGAGTAAATCTTTTTGATCACCATGCGCAGACAGGCCTTCTATTTCAAGAATTTTGGCCGCTACAGAATAATATTTCCCGTATATTTTCACCTCTTTAGCGCCTTCCAACAATTTTCGGCCGCGAGTTCCTTCTGCTTGATATCCCACAATGATCACAGTAGTTTCCGGTAATTCGATGTAGTGCTCTAAATAACTCAGCACTCTTCCTCCCGTTACCATCCCACTGGCCGCAATCACCACTTTAGGTTGTTTGTCATAAATTGTTTCGATGGTTTCCCGATAATCGGAAATCATCGTAAACATTTTACCAATCGCAATGCATTCCTCCATCGATAATTTATGCCATTTCAAATTATCAAAAAATATATCGAAGGCACTCACCCCCATTGGGGAATCAATAATGTATGGAATCTCGGGGATTTTTTTTTCTTCCTTGAGCCGCCACAGTAAATACATAACCATTTGCGCACGCTCCACTGCAAAACTAGGAATGATGACCGTTCCTCCATTTTTAATCGTGTTGTTTATATACATCTCCAATTCCAACTTGGCGTCCGAATCAGGATGTAGACGGTTCCCATAGGTACTTTCGAGAAATACATAATCTGCCTTTTTAGGTTTGGTGGGCGGATACATCAAAGCATCATTGTCGCGACCGACGTCCCCAGAAAATACCAAGGTTTTATTTTCTAATGTCAACTCAATGCTGCAAGCACCAATAATGTGACCGGCGTTGATGAAAACAGCGCTGATTTCTGGGTCCAAAGGAACGGGTTCGCCTATTTTCACAACCCTGAAATGCGGAAACACTTTTTTGGCCTGTTCCACGTTGTAGAGTGGCTGCGCGACTTCATGTTTGGAATACTTCTCATTATTCGCTTTTTCGGCTTCTTCCTCCTGTATTTTGGCACTATCCAATAGAATTAGCTTTGAGATTTCCTTTGTCGGCCCGCTGCAATAAATTTTTCCTTTGAAGCCCTGATCAACTAATCTGGGTAACCAGCCGCAGTGATCCAAATGGCCATGGGTGAGCAGAACATAATCAATTGTAGAAGCCAAAATAGGCAAAGGTTCCCAATTGAGTTCCCTCAAAGGTTTGATCCCTTGGAAAAGCCCACAATCTATCAAAATCCGAATGCCATTACTTTCTACTAATGTTTTCGAACCTGTCACCGTTCCCGCCGCTCCTATAAATTTTATTTTCATGGCTTTCCAATTAAGTTTAATAAATTAACCAAGTGGATAATTCAAATGCATTTGCTTAACTCTCGCGCTTCTTTCAACACATTTTTTACCCTATTTGAGCTCAGTCCTATTTTCTCCAATTTATCAGAATTATTAACCAATTCTTTTACCAAGAGCACATCCAAGATCAACAACTTATCTTTCTCAGCGATGGACAGCGTAGTCAAACAGGTCACGGGATAAAGACAATCGATGTCGTTTTTAGTCTTCAAATTGTTATCCTTTGGATAGTCCCAACTCAACAAATTGAGCCCGGTACATTTTGCAAAATCGATTGCTTCCGAAGTAAATCGATTATTAGTGGCAATCCAACATTTTGAAACAGTATCTTTTAATGAAAAAATAACATGCTGTTTGTCTTTCAAATCGTTAAACCTTGACAGGACATATAGTGGGATTTTCACATCAGAAGCAGCTTCTCTACTTGAGTGAAACTTGCATTCAATCATGACAATAACATTCCCTTTTTTAGCAAGAACATCTATTTCATGAGAAACGCACTTTCCTTTTAAAATCAAATTAGTCACTGTCACGTAATCCTCGGCAGCAAAAAGTCGGGCGATATACTTTTCGAAGAAAAAACCTGCTGGACCCAATAATTGAAGCGCCGCCCTTAAATTGTATCGGGCGGCATGAGAATTCGCCTCCTTTTTCAATAAACTGAACGCTCTTTTATAGATTTGTTTTGTGGAAATTCCCTCGTAGATTTCTTTGCCGATTTTATTCAAAATATCTTCGACAACGATTTTGCTCGCACCAGATTTCATTAAGGATTTTTTGAGTTTTTCACGCTCAAACTCAACAACATCCCCTGAATGTTTTACAATTTTCATCTTTTTATTTAATTGATTGTCAGTAAAATACAGTCAATTAAAGGTACGGAAAAATAATTATTTATGTAGTTTTTGGTAATAAAATGCGGGGATAAACAACAGGATAAATATGGGCTGAATAAGGAACCTTCGGGTATAAAAAAGCATCAGGTTATTATGTTCTCCGTAAAAATAAATTATGGAATAGAAAGAAACAATCAAAACCAAAAAGAAAAAACCGTACAAGAACGAGGCAAATTTAACCATCTCGACGTCTTTGAAAAGGGTGAAAATCAGTCCCAATGACAGTGCCATATTTAATCCATAACGAAACAGCAGGCTAATAAACAACTGAAAAGAATTGTAAACAGGCAATGGCAATACATTAAAATCTCTTTTGAAATAGTCCAAGAAAGGGTCGTAAAACAACTTGTATTCATAAACCCGTATCAGGGCAAATGAAAGGACAAACAATAGCACCGCGACAAATCGGAATTTATGAGCCAGCAGAGTTTTTAGCATAGAATGAAAATTTATTAACCCAAATTACCCATAAAATAAAAACAACCCCATAAATGAATAGAGGAAAAAAAACGCCGTGCAGCAACGATTGCTGCTTTGGAAAAGAATAAATCAAAACGCATAATGCGGCAATGCGCGCTACATTTAACACATAAATGATCAGACCTCCTCCCAAAATGAAAAACAAAGTTGACTTTATCGTTCCTGAAAATGAAACTACAAATGAAATGAACAAAATAATTATACTGATTGCATTACAACCCTCTATCAATCTGGCAACATATTGTTGATTATACATCAATCTGATATAGGATTCCGAACTGTTTTTCACAATGTCGGCATCCTGGTTAAATAGGGTCAGCAACTGTTTTGTATTTTCGGCTACCAATTTAGTGATCGAATCCATTTTATCCTGCCCAAATCCGTTTAGATATCCCTGATAAATAATAGCAAGAATAATGTAGGTCATGAAAAATTTCGCCAGAAAAAGTAAAAAAGGTTTGTACTGAATAAAATATTTTTTCAAAGTCTATTTTTTAACAAATTTATATAATTTTTGAAAGGGACTTTAAATACTTTTGCATAAAAAATATAAAACATGACATTTCAGGAATTAAAACCACAAGTTACTGCAATTACAGTAAATACTATTCTTTCGAGAGATGAAAAACTTTTAGCGGTTTGTCAATTGTTACAGGACAGTGTCGACTATTACAACTGGGTCGGGTTTTATTTTGCAAATCAAGAAACCCAAACGCTGCATTTGGGACCTTATGTGGGAGCTGAAACGGATCATACGGTAATTCCTTTCGGCAAAGGCATATGCGGACAGGTAGCCATTTCCAATGATAATTTTGTTGTTCCTGACGTAGCGGCGCAAGACAATTACATTGCATGCAGTTTTACGGTAAAATCAGAAGTGGTTGTTCCCCTTTTTGTAAATGGGCAGAATATAGGGCAAATTGACATTGACAGTCATGTGTTGGACCCGTTTACCGAAGCCGACGAACGATTTTTAGAATTTGTAAACCAAGAAATAGCGAAACTTTATTAAAGAGTTTAGGCATTCGCGGACTAAAGAAGTGATGACTGAAGTCAGAAAATTAATATCTTTTTATTGGTCTGTCTTATAATTTTCAAATATTTCAATTTTTAAATATTTCTTTAAAAAATAAATAGTACTTTTGCAGCCGTCTTGCAATAGCTGTACGACATACATAAAAATCATTAAACAAATATTGGAATGTATTTAACAAAAGAGATTAAAGAAGAAATCTTCGCACAACACGGAGAAAAAGCAAACACTGGAAAAGCTGAGGCGCAAATCGCTTTATTTACTTTCAGAATTAGCCACTTAACTGAGCATTTGAAAAAAAATCGTCATGATTATAACACAGAGCGTTCATTAGTATTGCTAGTAGGTAAAAGAAGATCATTGTTGGATTACTTGAAAAAGAAAGAAATCAACAGATATCGTGAGATCATCAAAGTATTGGGTATCAGAAAATAATCAATATATTAAAGAGGCGCGCAAGTGCCTCTTTTTGTTTTTACATAAGAATAAAAAAAGTTTGGTTTTTCATTGGGTTTTAGGCATTAACTACGCAAACAACAACTACAACACAACTAGAACCCATGTTTAACTAAAAAAAATAAATTTATGATTCCACAATTATTTGTAGAAAGTATCGATTTAGGTGATGGCAGAAACATCACAATCGAGACAGGTCGTTTAGCCAAACAAGCTGATGGATCTGTAGTAGTAAGAATAGGAAAAACTGTTATTTTAGGAACAGTAGTGTCTTCAAGAAAAGCAAGTCCAGGTATCGACTTTTTACCACTTACGGTAGATTACCGTGAAAAATTTGCTGCAGCAGGACGTTTCCCTGGAGGTTTCTTCAAAAGAGAAGCAAGACCAAGTGACAACGAAGTATTGACTATGCGTTTAGTAGACCGTGTTTTACGTCCACTTTTTCCAAGCGATTATCATGCAGAAATTCAAGTGATGATCCAACTAATGTCTTATGACGAAGATGTAATGCCAGATGCATTAGCAGGTTTAGCAGCTTCGGCAGCATTAGCTTTATCTGACATTCCTTTTGAAACTTTAATCTCTGAAGCTAGAGTTGGAAGAATCGACGGAAAATTCATCATCAACCCAAGTCGTGCACAACTAGCATTGTCAGACATTGACATGATGATTGGAGCTTCTATGGATTCTATCGCGATGGTAGAAGGTGAAATGAAAGAAATTTCAGAAGCTGAAATGCTAGAGGCAATTAAATTTGCACATGAACACATTAAAAATCAAATTTCAGCTCAACTACGTTTACAAGCTGCTTTTGGAAAAAAAGAAGTTCGTACTTACGACACTGAAAGAACGGATGACGCAATTTACGCTAAAGTAAAAGCTGCATCTTACGATAAAATCTATGCTATTGCAAGCAAAGGTTCTTCAAAACAAGAACGCACTGCTTCATTTGCTGAAGTAAAAGAAGAAGTAAAAGGATTATTTACAGAAGAAGAGTTGGCAGAGAATGGCGATTTAGTTTCTAAATACTTTTCAAAAACAAGTAAAGAAGCGGTTCGTAACGTAACCCTAGATTTAGGAACACGTTTAGACGGTAGAAAAACTGATGAAATCAGACCTATCTGGTCAGAAGTAGATTACTTACCATCTGTACACGGATCTGCATTGTTTACACGTGGAGAAACTCAAGCTTTGGCAACTGCAACTTTAGGAACTTCTAGAGAAGCAAACCAAATCGATTCTCCATCAGAACAAGGTGAAGAAAAATTCTACTTACATTATAACTTCCCTCCTTTCTCAACTGGTGAAGCTCGTCCTTTGAGAGGAACTTCTAGAAGAGAAGTAGGTCACGGAAACTTGGCTCAAAGAGCTTTGAAAAACATGATTCCTGCTGATTGTCCTTACACTATCCGAGTCGTATCTGAAGTATTAGAATCTAACGGTTCATCTTCTATGGCAACAGTTTGTGCTGGAACATTATCATTAATGGACGCAGGTATCCAAATGATTCGTCCAGTTTCTGGAATCGCGATGGGATTGATTACTGACGGAGATCGTTACGCTGTATTGTCTGATATTCTTGGTGATGAGGATCACCTAGGAGACATGGACTTTAAAGTAACCGGAACTTCTGTAGGAATTACAGCTTGTCAAATGGACATCAAAATTGACGGATTGAAATACGAGATTATGGAAGCTGCATTGGCACAAGCCCGTGACGGTCGTCTACATATTCTTGGAAAATTAATTGAAACTTTGGCAACTCCAAAAGCGGATGTTAAAGCATATGCTCCAAAAATCATTACTAGAAGAATTCCTAATGCTTTTATTGGTGCCTTGATTGGACCTGGTGGAAAAGTGATTCAAGAATTACAAAAAGCTACCGGAACAACAATTGTTATCAATGAAGATCCAACCACTGAAGAAGGAGTTATTGAAATTCTAGGAACAGATCCTGCTGGAATTGAAGCGGTACTTGCTAAAATTAAGTCAATCACTTTCAAACCACAAATGAATGAAGCATATGATGTGAAAGTAATCAAAATGCTTGATTTTGGTGCAGTAGTAGAATATCTTGCAGCACCAGGAAATGAAGTATTACTTCACGTATCTGAGCTTGCATGGGAACGCACAGAAAACGTTTCTGATGTTGTGAAAATGGGCGATGTTTTTCAAGTAAAATACCTAGGTATGGATCCAAAAACAAGAAAAGAAAAAGTGTCAAGAAAAGCACTTATGCCAAGACCTCCACGTGAGGAAAGAAAAGAGTAATCAGATCTTAGTTTACTAAAGGTTTATTTATAGAAAACTCCAATTCATGTATTTGAATTGGGGTTTTTGTTTTTGGTGCAATTATATAAATCTATTAAGATTTGCCACTAGCTAATTAAGTTCGGGTCTTTCAAAATTTACAAATTAATATTACCGCTGGAATCCTTCAATTCCTTATTTATACTAAAAGTACTTTTATTACGCCCTTCCCACTATCCCTACTAAGATATCAAATATCGCCATCTTTTTCCCGTCATATTCGCTATTTTTCTTAAAAATATTAACAAAAAAATTTGTTAATGTTAAATTTTAACATAACTTAGATTACAATTACTAAAATTATTCGCGTCTTGTTAAAATTTAAAGAATTACCCATTATCATTTAACTTTAAAAAACCACAATAGGAAAATGCTATTCAAAACATTAAAAATTAATATATTATTGACACTACTGGCAGTCTCCTGTAATGGATTCAAAATATATAGCCAAAAAAAATCCGACATTTCTATCTATAAATGGTTCGACACTGAAGTAGGAAAAGAAAATTTAGCTCTAAACAATGGAATTCTCTATTCAAATCCCTACAAAACAATAGATGGAACTAACATGTATTACATAAATGACAAGTACACCATAGGGAATGTCCGTTATGATGGCCAAACGTATTATGATGTAAAACTAAAATATGCCCTTTTTAAAGACGAATTGATCTTAAACCCTTTTGGAGAGTCGGAACATATAGGCATTATTCTTATTCAGGATAAAATAGACTCATTTTCCATAAATGGTAAAAACTTTGTAAAAATAAATAAGAACCAGTCCTCATTAACCGATTTTGTTACTGGCTATTATGAGGTCCATCCAATTGGAGAAAATTTCATCTTCTATATTAAACACATCAAAGACATACACAAACGATTAGACAGCAATGGTCTTTACTATAACTTTACGGAGGAAAACCAGTTTTTCATAAAATATAAGACCTTGTTTTATCAAATAAACCGCAAGAGCGACATTTTCAAAATATTTCCCGAATATACAAAACAGATTAACGCGTTCTATTCGACAAATAAAAAAATCCTTAAATCGGACAAAAATCAGTTTATGGAAAACTTGTTGAAATACATTGGTCAATTTCAAACAAACACATCGCAATATTAAATGAGAAAACTTGTTCTAACCCTATTTTTAATAACATTTCATCAACTGTTATTAGCACAAAAAACAAAGGATAATTTATCGTTCGAGTTTAATGCTGTCACTCGAATGACTGCCATACAAACTATCGAAGCATCGACGACCTACAAGTTTTACTTTGACCCTGTATGGATTGAAACCGACAAGAGTTTAATTTCAGGAAGCTACAATAACATAACGATTGAGGCATTACTGGAAAAAATATTTAGCAAAACTAATCTGAATTTTTATATCCTTAAAAATGAGATTATCCTTACTAACAACAGCATTATATACGACAAATTAGCTGACGACTACTTTAGCTCCCCAACACCAAGTGAACAAAGTAAAGAGCCGGGTGAAACCAATGAAAAGCCAGTATTTTACCAACAGTATGATACTATAAACCATTCAAAATCTAAAAATAATAATGCCATAACATTTATTGGCAAAGAGTCCAAAACGGCCAGTAAAACAAATGCTACACTGTCTGGTTATATAAAAAATGCCATAACCGGAAAATCCGAATCAAACATAGCTCTAAAAATACGAAACAAAAACATAAGCACCGTAAGTGACAATAATGGGTATTACAAACTGCAAGTTCCAACCGGTATTAATATCTTGGAAATAAAATCACTTACCCATAAAAAAACCACTCGGACGCTAATGGTTTATGACGACGGCGAACTTGATGTGGAACTGTTTGAAAATATAAATTTATTAGATGATGTAATAATAAAAGGAAGTGGACCAAAAAAGGTAGAAACGGTTATTTCAGGAGTGACAACAATAGACATCGAAGGAATAAAGAATATTCCGCTGATACTTGGCGAGCGAGATATATTTAAAGTTGCATCAACTTTACCCGGGATAAAAACGGTTGGAGAAGGCTCAGCAGGATTTAATGTTCGTGGGGGAAAAGAGGATCAAAACTTAATACTTCTTGATAACGCGACACTTTATAATCCGCAGCATTTTTTAGGTTTTTTCTCTGCAATAAATCCATATACAGCCAGCAAAGCTACTATTTATAAAGGCAGTATTCCAGCAGAATTTGGCGGAAGATTATCTTCGGTTTTTGACGTCACAACCAAAAGCGCAAGTGCAGAAAAATTAACGGGAGAAGGCGGTATTGGCCCCGTAATGGGCAACATTGCTATCGGGACACCAATAGTAAAAGACAAATCAAGTTTATTGATTGGACTAAGAGCGACATATTCAGGTTGGATATTAAGAAGTCTTGACGATAAATCAATAAAAAAAAGCCAAGCTTCTTTTTATGATGGGACTATTAAACACAACCATAAATTAGATAAAAACAACACTTTTGAAACTACATTATATTATAGTCATGATGACTTTAGCATAACTTCCGATTCATTATACAAATACAATAACAGACTGGCTTCACTAAAATGGAATCATTCTCTTAATGCCAAAAGTAAAGCGGCATTAATTTTCACGAATAGTGAGTATAAATTCAACATCGATTACCATTCGGCAGGAGTAAATGCATTCGATTTTGGTTATAAAATAAATGAAACACAGGTTGTACTAAATTTTAATTACATATTTAGTGATAAGCACAAATTCGATTACGGCATTTCAAGTAAACAATACAAAATCAATCCCGGTTATTTGTATCCTAAAAAAACAGAATCACTCTTAACCCCCATAAATATTGACAAAGAAAAAGGATTGGAGTCGGCCGTGTATCTTTCTGATAATTTTAAGCTCAGTCCAAAGTTATCAATCGATCTGGGTTTAAGATATTCTCTCTATGCCTCATTAGGTGAATCATCGCAGAGAATCTATGAGGATAATGTCCCTAAAAACGATGAAACCGTTGTAAGAATAAAAGAATTCAGTAATAATGAAATTATTAAAACTTATGGCGGACTAGAGCCTCGTATTGCCATTCGCTATTTATTGACCGATGATTTCTCAGTTAAAGCAAGCTATGACAAAACATATCAATATATCCATTTACTCTCGAGCAATACCACACAATCACCTACAGACACCTGGAAACTTTCCGACCTAAACGTAAAACCACAAGCGGCGCACCAATATTCCATGGGTTTATTTAAAAACCTAAACGACAATATACTTGAACTCAGCGTTGAAGGGTATTATAAAAAATCGAAAAACATACTTGATTATAAGGTCGGTGCCCAGCTATTACTAAATGAAAATATCGAAACGGAACTTTTGCAAGGCGAAGGAAAAGCTTATGGAATAGAATTATTACTAAAAAAACAAAGTGGAAGATTAAACGGATGGCTAGGCTACACCTATTCCCGAACATTTATAAAACTGGATAGTCAATTCAATGATGAAAAAGTCAATAATGGTCACTATTTCCCTGCTAATTTTGACAAACCTCATGACATAAGCGCCGTTTTGAATTATAAATTCACCAAGCGCTACAGTTTTTCCACAAATTTTGTTTATCAAACGGGGAGACCCATAACTCTCCCTGTAGGAGCCTATACATATGGTGGGGCAGAATACACTTTATATAGTGATAGAAATAAATACCGAATCCCTGACTATTATCGTTTAGATATAGGTATAAATATTGAGGGAACGCATAAAATAAAAAAATTGGCTCATGGTTTTTGGAACCTATCCATTTATAATGTGTTAGGGCGAAATAACCCTTACTCCGTTTATTTTGTGACAGATGATGGTCAAATAAAAGCCTATAAAACATCCATATTCTCTATTCCAATTCCAACCATTACCTATAATTTTAAATTCTAGAGCTATGAAAAAACTATATTTTAATAAAATTACCCCTTTGCTTCTGTTAATTTTTATAACGGCTGGCTGTACGGAACAATATGTTATCCAAACCAATACCTTCGAGGAAGCACTCGTTGTGGAAGCTACCATAACAAATGAATTGAAAAAACAACAAATAAAAATTTCCAAGACATATCGTTTTGAAGAAAATGGTCCCACATTCGAATCTGGTGTGGAAGTCTTTATTACGGACGATACCGGTAATAAATTTGAATTTGAAGAACAATCTGACATTTACATTTCCAAATTAGAATTTAAAGCGGTTCCTGATAGAAAATATCAATTGCACATTATCACAAATGATGGCAGATCATATACCTCTTCAACAGAAATATTACCGACTGAGAATAAAATAGAAAGCATAATCCCAACTGTAGAGACTATTGAAGGACAAAGAGGCGTACAAATCAATGTAAATAGCTATGACCCCAGTAGAACTTCAAAATATTACAGATACGAGTACGAGGAAACCTATAAAATTATTGCCCCTAGATGGGTTTATCAAAAAGCAGTTGTAACAGGCCCTCAGGAGGTAAGCATAGTTCCGAGAACAGAGGAAGCCCATACATGTTATGGCACAAAAAACTCCAATGACATAATTTTAACAAATACAGCCGGTTCAAATGAAGATCGAGTACATTTTCCCGTGCGATTCATCAGTAATCAGGATTACATTATTACTCACCGATATAGCATTTTAGTTCGGCAATACGTCCAAAGTTTGGCAGCCCACACCTATTATAAAACTTTAAAAAAAATATCAGCATCCGGAAGTATTTTATCGCCAACCCAACCGGGGTTTTTCTATGGAAATTTAAGATCTGAGGATAATCCCAATGAAAAAATAATCGGCTTTTTTGAAGTTTCTTCGGTTTCGTCAAAAAGAATGTTTTTCAACTATGCAGATTTGTTTCCTAGGGAGCATCTTCCGCCCTATTATACTGAATGCGAACAAATACCCTTGCGCTTTTGTTTTGGACCATCTGAAAGTTGTAGGGGTGACGATATAATTGATTACATTAATTCAAACACTCTCGTATTGTATTACAGAGATTATCTTACTAATGTGTATTATTTGTTTCCGACTCCATGCGGGGATTGCAGCTCTTTTTCGTCTAACATAAAACCTTTATTTTGGGAAAATTAAAAAACACCCTGCTTTTTGTACTATTGTTAGTATGTCAGCAACCAATTTTAGCGCAGCAACCTATCTCATCAAATGAGACTCAAAACTTCCCAATAGATGAAACCGTGTTTATCCATTCAAATGCAACAACATTTGTTTCAGGAGAAAGACTCTATTACAAGATAT
>NZ_DATBVQ010000113.1:0-8445 GCF_036515215.1 Flavobacterium sp. | reverse complement strand
CTCCCGCATGAAAATCAATTGCATAATCCACATAAGGCAACACCTCATTCAGTAAATGATATGCAAATCTGCTGGCTAAGGAACCCGATTTGTTTCCGGGGAATATCCTATTTAAATCGCGACCGTCAGGAAACTCCCGTTTTTGATTTATAAAACCAAAAACGTTGATCACTGGAATACATATAATAGTTCCGGTTTTTGGTTTGTTTATCTTTTGTATAATGATTTGGCGTACAATTTCAACCCCGTTGATTTCATCACCATGCAATCCAGCCGAAAGTAAAATGGTGGGGCCGTCTAATTTAGAACGTTCAACGATTATAGGAATTTTAAGAGGCGTCATCGTATGAAGTTTTGCGATTTCCATATCGATGGTTTTGCTTTCGCCGGGTAAAATAACTTCTCCTAAAATAGTTATGGGTCTTATGTTTTTCATGTGTAATTAAAAGGCTAAATGTAGAAATAATTATTTGTAATTCGTAAATTTGGATTCAAAACAAAAATTAATAGAATCGCCATACCTCAATAAATACTGCTGTGTATCTTTGTGAAATATCAATAAAATGCAAAACCCAACTCTCGAGCTTCAAATACAGACTTTACCGGACGGTCCTGGCGTTTATCAATACTATGATAAGGAAGGGAAAATATTGTATGTCGGAAAGGCCAAAAATTTAAAAAAGAGGGTTTCGTCCTATTTCAATAAGATTCATGATACGGCCAAAACCAATGTGCTGGTCAAGAAGATCGTTACCATCAAACATATAGTGGTGCCTACCGAAACAGATGCCCTTTTATTGGAAAACAACTTGATAAAAACATTGCAGCCTAGATACAATGTATTATTGCGCGATGACAAAAGTTACCCCTGGATATGCATCAAGAAAGAGCCTTTTTCCCGCATTTTTTCCACAAGAAGAATGGTCAAGGATGGTTCTGAGTATTTTGGTCCCTATACTAGTTTCAAGACAGTTAATACCATCTTAGAACTGATAAAAGAATTGTACCCGCTTCGTACCTGCAATTATGATTTAAATAAATCAAATATAGAAACCGGAAAATTTAAAGTTTGTCTCGAATACCACATTGGAAATTGCAAAGGCCCATGTGAAGGTTACGAATCTTTAGAAAACTATCAAAAGCAAGTCGATGCCATTCGCGAAATTCTAAAAGGGAATTTCAAGGAAAGCATGAAAGACTTTAAAAAGGTGATGACGGAGCTTGCTCAAAACATGCATTTTGAAGAAGCCCAAAAAATAAAGGAAAAAATAGAAGTGCTCAAGAATTACCAATCCCGCTCCACGATTATAAATCCAAAGATAACCAATATTGATGTGTTCTCCATCGTTTCAGACGAAAGTGTCGCATATGTAAATTTCCTGCAAATTTCCCACGGATCCATTATTCGCTCGCATACGATGGAAATAAAGAAAAAACTTGCGGAAACGGATGAAGAGTTATTGGAGCTGGCGATTATTGAATTGAGAGAACGTTTTCAATTGTTGTCTCGGGAAGTTCTCGTTCCGTTTTCAGTAGATTTGGGCGAAAACATAAAAGTTACCGTACCTCAGTTAGGGGACAAAAAACAAATTTTGGACCTTTCTATCCGCAACGCCAAATTTTACAGGATTGAACAACTGAAGCAATTGCAGATTGTAGATCCTGACAGGCATGCTAATCGGATCATGGCGCAAATGCAGAAGGATTTGCGATTGCCTTTCGAGCCAAGGCATATCGAGTGTTTTGACAACTCGAATATTCAAGGGACAAACCCTGTTGCGGCTTGCGTGGTCTTCAAGGACGGAAAGCCAAGCAAGAAAGATTATCGTCATTTTAATATCAAGACGGTTGAAGGTCCAGATGATTTTGCGTCTATGACGGAGGTTGTTTACCGCCGTTACAAAAGGCTTTTGGACGAAAACCAGCCTTTGCCACAACTGATAATCATCGATGGCGGGAAAGGACAATTGTCGGCGGCGCTTAAAAGTATCGATGAATTGGGATTAAGAGGAAAAATAACCGTCATCGGAATTGCAAAGAGACTAGAGGAGTTGTTTTATCCCGGAGATTCAATTCCGCTATATTTAGACAAGAAATCAGAAACACTTAAGGTAATTCAACAATTGAGAAATGAAGCCCACCGATTCGGGATAACCCACCATAGAGACCAGAGGAGTAAAGCTGCATTAAATTCATCGATAGAATCCATTCCCGGAATAGGCGAGAAAACGATGCTCACATTGATACAGCAATTTAAAAGTGTTAAAAGAATAAAATTGGCAACAGAAAAAGAAATTTCTGACGTTATAGGTGTATCAAAAGCAAAAAAAATTGTCGACTTTTACAATTCCGTAAAGGAATGAATTTGAGATTAGTAATGAAAAACAACCTGTAGCGAAAAAATGCAAATATCCTTTATGAAAAAATATTTTGTTGTAATTCTGATGTTTTTCAGTTGTGTGACGATGTTTTCACAAAAGCAAAACAGACCAAAAGTAGGTTTGGTTTTAAGTGGCGGTGGGGCAAAAGGATTCGCACACATAGGGGTTTTGAAGGTGCTGGAAGAAGCGGGCGTGAAAATCGATTACATAGGAGGAACTAGCATGGGCGCTGTGGTAGGGGGTCTTTATGCCAGCGGCTACAATGCCGCGCAAATTGATTCGATTTTCAAGGATACCAATTTCGATGAATTGATTAATGACTTCATTCCGAGATCCTCAAAAAACTTTTACGAAAAACGAAACGATGAATTGTATGCGTTAGTTTTGCCTTTCAACAAGTTCAATATTGGAATACCTCAAGCGCTTTCAAAAGGGCTTTACAATTTTAATTTACTGACTAGGTTAACCAGGAATGTACGGCACGTAAGAGACTTCAATAAGTTGCCAATCCCTTTTTTATGCATAGGATCCAATATTGAAACTGGGAAGCAGGTTATCTTAAGCGAAGGGAATTTGGCTCAGGCCTTACTTGCCAGTTCGGCATTTCCGTCTTTATTTTCCCCAGTGGAAATCGACGGCCAACTATTGGTCGATGGCGGTGTTACTAATAATTATCCAATTGATGAGATCAGGAAATTAGGTGCAGATATTATAATTGGAGTTGATGTCCAAGACGATTTAAGGGACAGGACAACACTTAATGATGCCACAAAAATTTTGGTGCAAATTACGAACCTTCATTCGATAGAAAAAATGAAGGGAAACATCCAAAAAACGGATATTTATATCAAGCCTGACATTACTGAATATGGAGTGATATCATTTGACAAAGGGAAAGAGATTATTGAAAAGGGGGAAGAGGCGACATTTTCCGTTTTCGAGAAAATAAAAGAATTGGGGTATAATGATTCAATACAATACAAAAAACCCAAATTAAGAATCGAAAAGGACAGTTTAAAAGTAAAAAACATAAATATTACTGATCTGGACAATTTCACTTACGAATATGTACTGGGGAAATTAAGATTTAAACCGGGATCTACAATTAGTTACAATCAGTTGGAAGCCGGAATTAACAACATTAATGCAACAAACAACTTTAGCGTCATAAGTTATTCACTGGATCCAAATGGAGAAGATGACGATCTGAATCTTAATTTGAAAGAAAATCCTACTAAATCCTATTTGAAATTCGGATTGCACTACGATGGTCTGTTCAAAAGTGGTGTATTGGTAAACTTAACCCGTAAAAAAACCTTATTCAAAAATGACGTTGCTTCATTGGATGTTGTACTGGGGGACAATTTCAGGTATAATTTTGATTACTACATCGAAAACGGATATAATTTGAGCTTTGGTTTTAAGTCCTTTTTCAATCAATTCAACAGGAACGTTACGAAGGATATTAGTAGTTTAGATTTTGAGTCGCTTGGTTTGAATACTATAAATGTTGATTTTGCAGACATAACGAATCAAGTTTATTTCCAATCTTTATTTGTGCAAAAATATTTGATTGGCGGAGGCCTGGAGTATAAGTTTCTAAAAATTAAGTCCGAGACCTTGTCTAATATGAATCCAATAATAGATAAGAGTGATTATCTGAGCGTATTTGGATATATGAAATATGACTCTTTTGACAACAAATATTTCCCTAAAAAAGGATGGTATTTTTCTGGCGATATCCAGTCTTATTTGTTGTCATCGGATTACACTAAGGAATTTAATACTTTCTCCATCGCAAAAGCAGATTTTGGTGTTGCCGCAACAATTTTTAAAAACGCAACAATTAAAATCCAGTCGGAAGCCGGTTTTTCTTTTGGTAATGACAGTGTCTCTTTTTTCAATTTCGTTTTGGGTGGTTACGGATACAATCCCATAAATAATTTTAGGCATTTTTACGGCTATGATTTTTTAAGCGTCGCAGGCAACAGTTACATAAAATCAACCGGAACAATCGATTATGAGTTCTACAAAAATAACCACCTGAATTTTTCTGCCAATTTTGCCAATTTGGGTGACAGGATTTTTGAATCTGTCAGTTGGATTTCGCTACCCAAATATTCGGGTTATGCGGTTGGATATGGTCTTCAAACGGTAATTGGCCCCATTGAAATTAAACATACTTGGTCACCTGAAACTGGCAAGGGATATACTTGGTTTAGTGTTGGATTTTTGTTTTAAACTTAAACTATATCAATAAAAATTCCGATATTTGTTATAATGAAAAAGAAATGGAACGGTTTATTGGATTATCTTCAATTCCTTATCAAGAGAAATCCTGAGTAAGAAGTTATTTTTTGATTTAACGTAGTGCGTTATAAAGTGATCTCAACTTTAAACTGTTAAACTTATAAATAAAAACAATCATGCCATTATACCATAAATTAGGGGATTTCCCTCAAAAAAGACACACGCAATTTGAAAAACCAAATGGGGATTTGTATTATGAACAACTCTTTGGAACAGAAGGTTTTCATGGAAACTCTTCGTTACTATATCATGTGCATAGGCCAACACAGGTAAAGGAAATCACAAAATCCTATTCCGTTGAACCCAAGATTGCCATTGGTAAAAATATAAAATCATTATTGCTAAAAGGATTTGACTTGAATCCTGAAGATGATTTCCTGGACAGCCGCAAAGCCATGTTGGTAAATAAAGACTGTACGATAGGGCTCGCTGCGCCGCAAAAATCATTGCGCGAATATTTCTATAAAAATGCCGACGCGGACGAAATGATTTTCATTCACAAAGGGAAAGGGAAATTACGCACCATGATGGGGAATATTCCATTTGAATATGGCGATTACCTTATTATTCCGAGAGGAATCATCTATCAAATTGATTTTGAAACATCCGCAAACAGACTGTTTTATGTAGAATCTTTTGCGCCATTTTATACGCCCAAACGTTATAAAAACGAATCCGGACAACATCTGGAGCACTCCCCATTTTGCGAACGCGATTTTATATTGCCGAATGAATTGGAAACCCACGATGAAAAAGGAGATTTTCTAATTAAAATCAAAAAGGAGGGCATGATGCACGAAGTGATTTACGCGACACATCCGTTTGATGTAGTGGGTTGGGATGGTTACAATTACCCTTACGGGTTCAGCATCCACAATTTTGAGCCCATTACAGGACGGGTACATCAACCGCCGCCGGTGCACCAAACATTCGAAACTTCGACATTTGTTGTTTGTTCGTTTGTTCCGAGATTGTACGATTACCATCCAAAAGCAATTCCGGCACCTTACAATCACAGCAATATTGACAGTGACGAGGTCTTGTATTATGTAGACGGTGACTTTATGAGCCGCAACAATATCGAGCAAGGACACATAACATTGCACCCAAAAGGGATCCCTCACGGACCGGCTCCCGGAGCAATGGAAAGAAGCATCGGTCATACAAAAACCGAAGAGTTGGCTGTAATGGTCGATACATTTAGACCCCTCATGGTAACTGAAGAAGCCATGGGATTAGATGATGGTAAGTACTATAAATCATGGCTAGAGTAAGTCGTCGCGAGGAATGGAGCAATCCGCTAAGTATATCATTATACTATTTAAAATATTAATTAATAAGGAGCTATTTCCTGCTATCCGTTACAATCTTTTTTTCAGTGAAAAGGACTTCAAAAAAGGATTTCCACTTTTATCAGGGCTAGGCTTTGGAGTAAACAACAGTATTCGGTTATGATGAAAAACCGAATCATAAAAAATAAATACCATGTCAAAAGAAGTAAAATCAGTAGAATACGGACTAGAGAAAATATTCGAAGGAGCGCAAGATTTCCTTCCATTATTAGGGACGGATTATGTAGAATTCTACGTAGGTAACGCAAAACAATCGGCGCATTATTATAAAACCGCTTTCGGATACCAGTCTTTGGCCTATGCGGGATTGGAAACAGGGGTAAAAGACAGGGCTTCCTATGTTTTAAAACAAGATAAGATCCGCATCGTGCTTACAACGCCATTAACTCAAGATTCTCCAATACACGAACACTTGAGAAAACATGGGGATGGAGTAAAGGTGGCCGCCCTATGGGTTGAAGATGCCACAAGTGCCTATGAAGAAACAATGAAACGTGGTGCTCGCTCTTTTATGGAGCCAACGGTAGAGAAAGATGAATTTGGAGAAGTGGTGCGTTCAGGGATTTATACCTATGGTGAAACAGTTCACATTTTTGTGGAGCGAAAAAACTATACAGGTGTTTTCTTGCCGGGTTATAAAGAATGGAAGTCGGATTACAATCCAGAACCAACAGGATTAAAATACATAGACCACATGGTAGGAAATGTGGGTTGGAATGAGATGAACACTTGGGTTAAGTTCTACGAAGATGTGATGGGGTTTGTTAATTTTCTTTCATTTGATGACAAACAAATTAATACCGAATATTCGGCCTTAATGAGTAAAGTAATGTCCAACGGAAACGGAAGGATAAAGTTTCCGATAAACGAACCTGCGGAAGGAAAGAAAAAATCCCAAATTGAGGAATACCTTGATTTCTATGGTGGACCTGGGATACAACATATCGCTATTGCAACAGATGACATCATCAAAACGGTGAGCCAATTAAAAGCGAGGGGGATAGAATTTTTGTCCGCGCCTCCGCATACCTATTACGAAGCTATTCCTGACCGATTGGGTGAGCACATGAAAATGATGAAAGAAGATTTAAATGAAATAGAAAGATTGGCTATCATGGTGGATGCCGATGAGGAAGGCTATTTATTACAAATTTTCACAAAACCGGTACAGGACAGACCAACTTTGTTTTTCGAAATTATCCAAAGAATGGGGGCGAAAGGCTTTGGAGCAGGTAATTTCAAAGCATTGTTTGAATCTATTGAGAGAGAGCAGGCATTGCGAGGAACGTTGTAAAAACGCATTTTTTTTACATTATGTGAAAAAATAACCATCGAACAACGGGCTTTTTTGTCAATGTTGTGTTAAACTTTTTTTTTTCGTTTTAATATGTGGTTTTGTTAATTACCTTTGCACTCGCAAAATGGAAGGGGTGGTTTCCTTCCTAATTGATATAAATTTCATAATTTATAGTTTTTTGGTTAGTTAATAGCATAAAAACTCAGTCATAATTTGACTGAGTTTTTTTGTTTTAATATATTTGGAACAAAATTTGCAACTGCAGTCAATAAATAGATAAAGTAAGTTATGAAAAAAGTAATACTCTTCTCGTTATTGATATTAACAGTAAGTTTTGACTCCCCCAAAGAGGATGCATATGATGTTGGCGAATGGTTTAAATTCAGAATCCATTATGGTTTTGTAAATGCCGGCTATGCAACCTTGGAGGTCAAAGATGCCATAGTAAACAATAAAAAAACATTTCATGTTGTCGGTAAAGGCTACACTACAGGAATGTCTCGGTTTTTCTTCAAAGTGGACGATTTATATGAAAGTTACATCGATAAGGATTCCGGTAATCCATATCAATTCGTAAGAAAGATTAATGAAGGGGGTTACACCAAAAACCAGGAAGGTTTTTTTAACCAAGGAGCCAATAGGGTTTTGGTAAGAGATTATAAGCATAAGAGCGAAAAAACTTTTGTCGTTCCCAAAAATACCCAAGATATTTTATCCGCCTTTTATTATTTGAGGAACTATCCCAGTATAGATAAAATTAATCCGGGGGAAACAATTGCGATCGATATGTTTTTTGACGACGAAACCACAAAATTTAAGTTAAAGTTCATAGGTCGTCAAGATATTACGACTAAATTTGGCACCGTATCTTGCATGATCTTCAAACCATATGTTCAGTCAGGACGCGTTTTTAAAGAACAAGAAAGTTTAACTGTCTGGATATCAGACGACAATAACAGATTGCCTGTTAGGATAAAGGCAGATCTGGCCGTAGGGTCGATTAAAGCGGATCTGGAGGCATTTAAAGGATTGAATAATCCGTTTAAAATTAAAAAATAATGGAAATTAATGGGAATACAGAAGCTATTTTAAAGGAAATCGAGCT
>NZ_DATBVQ010000112.1:0-18748 GCF_036515215.1 Flavobacterium sp. | reverse complement strand
AATAGGAAAACTCCTTTGCTGGTCCAGTCCCTTAATGGCCCAATATGCTGCACTGGCAACAGCCGCATCGGGGTCGGCAAATTTTTCTCGTTCATGAAGGGCAAAGCGTTCATATTTTGGTTTGATATTATTAAGTGCATCATGCACCGCTATCTGAACGATGGCAAAATAACGGGCGCGGCTGGGCTGAATCATGGGCGCACCAAGGACGGTTGCTGTTTTTTCATTCCAGTACATCACCATATCATTTTCTGCAAAACCGGAGGTCTTTATTTTTTTATCGGAATTGGAAGTGTTTATTTCTTCATTACTCATGGGTAAATCTTCTTTCCCGCAGGAAATAATCAGCAAAAGAATAACGGAACACATGCTTGCTCCTTTTAAATAATTTTTCATGACAGTTAATTTTTAAATGAAAATATAAATTGTTAGAAAGGAAATTAAAGAGAGGAAGTCTTTCAAACTACCTGATTTCTAATTAATAAGGCGTAGCTACTCTATGTATAAAATCGCTTAAAGTTATTTTAATATTGCCAGTCTTAGGATCATTATAAATGTTGTATTTCGTTGGGTAATTCCCCGCTTTTGCAAATTTTAAAGGTTGTGAGTAAGCATTGTTTCTAGACTCTACATTTAATAATAAGTAGTTTAAAGTCACCATAGGTTCGACAAAAATAAAGTTGCCATCGAAAGATCCATATATCATTATTTTTGTGAACGGCAGAAAGGCTCCTAAGTTTGTTGGTATCCAGTGTTTTCCCATTTGGGCCTCGGCGGTAGCAGCACCGGGAGGAGTGAAATAATTTTCGGGCCAATATTCCATAGGAGGAAGGTTATTAAACAAGGCATCGGTGCTTGGAGAATATTCAGGTATTGCCAGTTGTTCTTCAACTGATATCATGTAAAAATGAATATCAAAATGGGGCACGTCGAAAACATGTTCCGGTTCATGACCATTGGGGTTCCAATTGAGTCCAATATGATCAAAGGGTGTTACCTGGCTCGCTTTAGGGTGTAATGGAATGACAATTGTAGAACCCGCTGGAGGAGAGGATTTTTTATCTCCTTGAGGATTTAACAACGCTTCTCGCGTCATTTCAATTCCAATTTCTTTTGGGTCTCCGGCAAGATCGACACTAACCCACGACCGCACTTTTCCGTCTCCTAGAGTTACTTGGGGTCCCTTAAATTTAATGACCTTATCTGCACTCATTTTCTCATTAAAAGATTTGGATGCATTTTTTTGTAAATCAACATTAATCATTTCGTCCTGACTACAGGAATAGAGGAAAAGGAAGCTTCCCAACAAAACGATTTTTTTGAGTAAAGTACACGAATTTTCCATAATTAAAAGTTTTTAAAGATTAGTTTTAATGATGTAGATAAGTTGAGCTTTGGGGAAAAATAAAAGTACAACAAAGATATGATAATTTACATAAGACGCTGATTATCAGTAATTAATAATTCATGTAAATAAATGTTAAAGTTGAAATGCCGAAATAGTTGAATTGTAAGTTGGAAATTAAAATAGAAACTATCTTCTCTAATTTGTTGCCAAGTTAAATAAAGAAGAACCTTCCTTTTTCTGCATCGAAGACAATATGTTCGTCCTTGAATAAAGTATTAAAACTTCCTTTCGAAATGAAATTGCAGGGTTCGTCCTGGACAACAGTTTCTGGAGTCATAATGATCATTTCGTCGCTAAGCTGGATCGCTATGTCGATGTCATGCGTTGAAAACAAAATGCATTTTTCCGTTTCTTGAGTGAGTCTTTTCAATAGTTTAAATAATGCCACTTTGTGCAATAAATCCAAGTGGGTGGTGGGTTCATCCAAAATGATTAGAGGAGTGTCTTGTGCCAAAGCCCTTGCGATCAATACTTTTTGCAATTGGCCGTCGCTGATTTCGTAGTATTTTTTTGCCGCCAAATGACTGATTTTCGTCAGTTCCATCGCTTCATTAACTTTTGCAACATCCAGTTCCGATAACTTCCCGATCCAATTCGTGTAGGGTTGTCTCCCCAATGCGATGAGCTCAAAAACGGTCAGATTGCTTGGGGGCAATTTTTCGGTTAGAACGACACTTAAGTTTTGGGCTAACGTTAGCGAATCCAGTTTATGGATGTTTTGTCCATTAAGTAAAACGGTTCCGGAAAGCGTTTTTTGGATCCCCGTTAAGGTTTTCAGTAAGGTAGATTTGCCAATACCGTTTGCACCAATCAAGGAAATCAGCTGTCCTTTCTCCAGGGTCAAATTAATATTCGAAGAAATGATTGTGTTTCCTTTTTTATGGGAATAACCAATGCTGATATCAGAAGCCTTTAAGATTGTCTTATTTTCCATTATCCTATCATTTTACGTTTTCTGATCAACAACCAAATAACTATGGGCGCCCCAAAGATGGAGGTTACCGCATTGATAGGTAAGGTAATATCGCCACCGGGAACTTGCGAAATGCTGTCGCAAATCAACATAATGCTCGCTCCAAAAAGCAGGGTGCTCCAAAATAGAACAACGTGATTACTGGTCTGGAAAACTAATTTAGCAATATGTGGGACAGCCAGACCTATAAAGGCGATCGGGCCCGCAAAAGCGGTAATGCTTCCGGCCAAAATGCTGGTGGAAAAGATGATTATTAACCGTGCCTTTTTATAGTTCAAACCCAAGCTACGCGCATAATTTTCTCCTAAAAGCAGCGCGTTCAAAGGTTTTATGCTGAAAAGGCTCAAAAGCAGACCTATCAGAACGCAGGTAAATAAAACCAGTATCGATGTCCAAGATAGATTCCCCAAATTCCCCAAGGACCAGAAAGTGAATTTTTGTAGCTGTTCTGCAGTGCTGAAATAGCTCAAAGTCCCCACGATGGCACTTGTTAAACTGCCGAACATCAACCCGACAATTAGTATTGCCATGGTGTCGCGCAATCGATAGGAGACTACTAAGACCGCCATCAGAACGAGAAAGCTGCCCAAGCTGGATGCCAAAACTATCCCGTAAGACGACAGTAAGAGCGAAGCCACAGATGCCGGCAGAAATGCGGCTCCCAGAATAACCATTGCAACTCCCAGACTGGCTCCTGAACTAAGGCCCAAGACATAGGGTCCTGCCAATGGATTCCTGAATAAAGTTTGCATTAACAAACCACTAATTGAAAGTCCCATGCCCACCAAAACAGCGGTAATCGCCTTAGGCAAGCGGTAGTCAATGATGATGTATTGCCAGGTCTCCTTACTGGAAGTTCCGCCTATGAGGCTGTGAATCACTTCTTTTAGGGGAATCGAAACAGATCCCAAGCTGATGTTGATTACGAACAAGCAAAGCACCACAATGGTTAGGATCAGGAAAAGAACAGTATTTCGTTTAGTTTGGTTCAATTTATTCTAATTTCTGGAAGAAAAAAAGTTTATGATTGGGTAACAACTCGGGATGAAATATTTTAATCAGGTCTTTCAGGACCCAGTCTGGACGAGATGGGGACAATTCAAAATATATAATGCCGCCTTTCGCCCCTTTGTTTATAGCGTACGAATATACTTTTTTATTTTTAAATGAATCAAATTGCGCATAATGCGGATTGCTGTCGCTCATTTGTTTCAACGAAGAGAAATCTCCGGGGGCAATCCAGAATTCCGCTCTCTGTGCCTTTTCCAGTACTACTTCAAAGGGAAGCGACAGTCCGCCGGTTCCTTTGGTGTCTGCCCATAGGTAATCTGCATGGGCATCTTTTAGAAAAAGTGCAGCCCAGCTTTCGCCTTGCGGGACATACCATTGGTCTTGAAACATGGCTCCGGCAAGTACGGTGGGTTTTTTCGTGGCCTTTTTGGCCAAAGCCAAAGTCGCATTGTATTCTTTTTCGATTCCGGAAAAAATCGAATCTGCCTTGGAGTCCAATCCATACAAGGCGCCGAAGAACTTGATCCATTCCGCTTTTCCAAGAGGAGATTGCTCGGTCCAATCGCCATTGAGCATTACCTTCAGGCCGCTTTTTTGTAATAGGTCCAGAGTGGGATTGCTGTTGTTCAGTCCGAAACCAACAATCACGTCGGGTTGCATGTCTATCAAAACTTCGGTGTTGAGATTTTCATTTTTCCCGACTTCCCGAACTTTTCCTGCGTCAATTCTTTTTCTGGTTTTCTCTGACGAAATAAAATCAGTATCGGGAAAGCCAACCAAAGTGTTTTCGACTCCCAACATTTCCAATGCGGGAATATGCGTGGTTGAGGTAACCACAATCGTTTTTACGGGAATGGGAATGATGGTAAAATGCTTCAAACTGTCCGGAATGATTGCGTTTTTTTGTTTCAAAACATAGCTGAAGCTTTCTTTGGCCTCGGGCCAAGGATTGGTTATTTTCACTACGGAATAGCCGTTGTATTTGTGTATTTCAAATCCTTTGGCATATTGGATTTCATTTTTGGACGAAGCTATGTCGGCATTAGAAACTTCCTTTTTTTGTTTGCATCCAAAAGCAAAAAGGATACACAGAAAAAGGATAGTTTTTAAAGATGCTGATTTCATATAATGGTTTTCAAGTGCTGCAAAGGTATATTTAATCCTTTTTAAAAATCAAATTTTATTTTTTATTCGGGGGATAAAGTTATATTTGCAGCCGTATTGAGGTTGCTGTTTTTAAAATTAAAAGACGGCATTAAAAGGGAAGTGAGTGATTGAAGTTTGAGGATTTAACAATCGAATTCAGAAATCAAAAATCTTGCGCTGTACCCGCAACTGTAAGCTAATAAGCTTGTTGTTATCTACAAACCATTGTCTGCATGGCGGATGAGAAGGTAAACAACAAGACGCAAGCCAGGAGACCTGCCTAATACGATGTGTATCAAACTTTCGGGAAAAAAGGTTTGGGTATGGGTTATTTCATACTTTTCTCCCATTTTTACTCATGTAGCGGCAAATAGCTGTTATTAAAAATGTTTTATTAAAATGAACAACAAAATCGTTCGTATTAGTGCGTTATGCGTGCTGATAACTTCTTGTGCTTTTGCGCAACAAAAAGAAACCCTTTCTCCTGCAAACGAGTTGGATGAAGTGGTAGTTTCAGATTCTAAATTCGCTTTGGAAAAAGAAAAATCAGGAAAAGTAATTGTAAAAATTACTGCCGAGGAATTGTCCAAAAAATCAGGACAGTCCCTTGCTACCGTTTTAAGTTCCGTTGCCGGAATGGAAATAAACGGGAATAAGAGCAGCGCCGGGAAAAACCTGGGCTATTACATCCGAGGAGGAAGAAACCGTCAGACATTGATACTGATTGATGGGATTCCGGTTACTGATGCTTCGGGTATTAATCTGGAGTATGATTTGCGATTGATCCCTGTTGACCAAGTGGAAAGTGTTGAGATTATGAAAGGGGCTGCAAGTACCTTGTACGGTTCGGGAGCTGCTGCAGGTGTCATTAATATTACTTTAAAAAAAGCAGGGAAAAAAGCAATTGCCGGAAATGTGCATATGAGCATCGGAACGCAAACTACTGCCGATAGGGTAGATTATAGACCGCAAGATTATAACCAAGGACTTTCGGTGAATGGAAGGTCGGAAAAATTCAATTATTATGCGTCTTTAAACAGTACGGAAACAACAGGTATATCTGAAGCTGCCGTTCCGGAACCTGCCACTTTCGAAGATGATCATTTTTCCAGAATTAATTCATTAGTTAAAATGGGATTTACTCCAACAAAAAAGTTAAGCTTGGATTTCTTTGCCAATTATGACAGGCTTAAAAATGATTTTGACAGTACATTTGATAATTTCAATGACCCTGATACGCCTTTGAATGTTTCAAGATCTGAGCAATTCCGTTTGGGGTTTTCACCCAAGTATAAATACAGTAAAGGGGAATTCGTAGTGAACACAAGCTTTAACACGATTGAAAGGAATTACAATGTTTTCAGCAGTTATTCAAATGCTGTGAATGTAAGCGATTACAAATCAAGAAGTGTAAATGCGGATGCGTTCAACAAATATGCATTCAACAAACAATTTTTTGTAGTGTTGGGGACTCAATTTCAGTTTCAGGAAATGGATTCAAAGACAGCTTATGACGCAATTGCTGCCGAAACTGCCAAATTCAACACGATTGACCCCTATTTGACGGCGGTTTACAATTCTGATTTTGGTCTAAATCTTAACGTTGGAGTTAGAGATAATATGCACAGTGTTTATGGGAACCATTTCGTGTATAATGTGAACCCATCCTTTTCATTTTCTGGATTGCCATTGAAAGTATTGGCTTCTTATAGCACAGCTTATATTACACCAAGTTTGTATCAATTGTATTCCCCCTATGGAAATTTAGATTTAATGCCTGAGGAAAACAGTACGGCGGAAATTGGTTTTGAAGTGGTTTTATTAGCCAAAAAACTGACTTTTAATGCGGTTGCTTTTCACAGGGAAGAGAAAAACTCATTCGGATTTTTTACCAACCCAGACACATACGCTTCAAATTATATCAATATAGTTGGAACGAATAACGCAAAAGGAGTCGAAACAATGGCTTCTTACACTTTTTCAAAGGAATTAAAAGTGAATGCAAATTATACTTTCACGCAAGTCGAAGAGCCTTTAAGTCGATTGATTCCAAAGCATAAGGGGAATGTTTCACTGGATTATCAGCCAACGGCTCGAGCTTTTTTCAACCTAAATTATCAATATGTGGATCAACGAAAAGACGCGTTTTTTGACGGTGGCACTTACGCTACGACTCCCGTGATTCTTGATGCCTATCAATTGTTTAACGCTTCGGCAAAATACGATCTTATTAAAAATAGAATGACTGTATTTGCGGCAGTAAACAATATGTTAAACGAGGAGTTTGTTGAGTCTGTAGGGTACAGCACAAGGGGTAGGAATTTTAAAATTGGAATGAACATCAATTTATAGCGCTTTCCTTTCAACCAAAAAGAAGAGGCTTTCATCACTGAAAGCCTCTTCTTTGCTTATATGAACGATATTATTTCAATTCAGAAAAACACTCTATAATTTTTTTTGCTATTTGATTCTGTTCGTTATTATTAACAAGGTTTTTTTTGTCGATATCATTGGTTAAGTAACCGAGTTCCATTATGACTGCCGGCACTTCTGAGTTTTTCAAAATATGAAAATTGGCGTTCTTAATTTCTGCAACTTTATAATTTGAATCTAAAAACTTAGTTTGGAAATTCTCGGCTATTAGGTTCGACTTTTCATAAAAGTTAGATTCTTTTGAAACATAGAACTCCATACCTGATGTATTGCTGTTCGGACTTGCATTCACATGTAAGGACAAAACTAAATCCGGTTTGATTGTATTTATAAAGTCAGTTCTATCCTTGAGCGGAATAAATCGATCTGTCGATCTGGTATAGTGGATGATGATGTTTTTATTTTTGTTGAAAGCCTGAATTTTGGCAATCACCTGGTCTATAATTTGTTTTTCAGTAATTTCAGCTATAGTGGAGCCAAAATCTTCTCCTCCATGAGCCGCATCAATAACCACATTTATTTGTTTCGGTTCTACTTTTTTTGGACTAGCGAAAGCAAAACAAATCAAGGCAATCAATGTCAAAAATAACTTAGTTCTATTTCTCATAGTTTCTGTTGATTGAGGTGAATTATTCATAACGTATTAAAATACAACATATTGCTATTATTTTGAATTAATCCAAGGCTTTTAAGATTCCTTCCGGTGCTTTCTCAATATACATTTGGTTTTGTAGGCCATCCAACGATTTGGTATCTTTAAAGTAATTGAAATCTTTTTCGGGGTTTTGTTTCAGCATTTTTCCGGTTCCAGTGATCTTTCCGATAGCAGTGCTTAATAAAGCTTCGGAGTTGTTTCCTAAAATGTCTAAATTGCCCAAATTCTCTTTCAATAAATAATTTGGTTCAAGACCGCTGTAATAATCTCCAAAACCTGCGGCATTTACGATTTTTAAAACTATCGGCTGCATAGCATAACGATGATTTGGATTTCTGTTGTCTTTTCCAAAGGTAGGGGAGTCATATAAAGTAACGGAGCCTACATTTTTTCCCGTAGTAACGTCCCCTATCTGAACCACATCCATATAGGGTTTCAAGCCGTTTATAACAAGCTCACTTGCCGAGGCGGAACTTTTGGTGGTCAGGATATAAATTTTAGATAAGTTTAAACTGTTTATTGGGGTGCTTCCTATTTTATCTGTGAAATTGTTTTTTAACGCTTCCGGATCAGCAGATTCAAAATAAGAGTTGATTTTATCATTCCATTGTTGTTTCGCAAACACTTGTCCGGTATATTGTCCCGTTATCATGCTCGCCAATCGGGTTGCGGTAAGAACTGAACCACCTGAATTGTATCTCAAGTCTAGCACTAAATCCGTAATCCCTTGCGATTTTAGCGCCCCGAAAGCATCGTTTAATTGTATGTCGTATTCGGCATAAAAACCGTTGTACATTAAGTAACCGATTTTGTGCGTTCCAGAAGTAATCACCTTATTTATTAAAATCGGGTTTTCGGCCAAAATCGTTTTTGTCAGTGCAACTGATTTTCCATTTGGCGTAATTGCTCCTCCATCATAGTCGGCTAAATTTAAAGTATAATCATCCGCTGCCAGCAAAGACTGGTAATTATTTATCGTAAGTTGGGTTCCATTAATGCCGTAAAATATAGAGCCTCTTTGAATATCCTTTGTTGACGCAGCAGAATTGGGTAGAATGTAACGAACATATCCAAAAATGTCGGTCGTACTTCCTGGTTTGTATACTAAACCGAATTCAGCTCCGTGATTTTTCGAAATTCCTCCAAGAGCCTGTTCCAATTCTAAATAATCAGATACAATCCAGCTGAAACGATCGATTGATTTGTCTACCCTTAGCGCATCAAATAATTCCTCTGGAACGGGATAGCCTCTCAAAAAATCATTCAGAGCATCTTGCGAAGCAAAGCGATCGTCGGCTAAATTGGGAACATCTGCCTGCCACAAATAATATTGATTTAATCCTTTCCATATAAAATCTTGGACTTCCAGATTAATGGGTGCCGCATTATCATCCATGTCTTGACAACTTTGGAATGCAAAAATGGCTAAAAAGAATAAAAGGATAAACTTAAAATTGGTTTTCATAGGTTCGTTTTCGAGATATAGGAACGTAAAAATAGTAACTTTAGTTTTATTTTGTATACTTTGTAACAAAAATAACATTGCTTCGTCTTGATATTATAAGCCGAACTAAAAATTTCTTGATTTATGGATCAAATAGAGTTTCTGCAACTGACCTCACCGTTCAAGGACAAAGTATTTCGCTTGGCCAAGCGTCTGCTGATAAGCACCGAGGAAGCGGAAGATGCAACGCAAGAAGTCCTGGTAAAACTGTGGAGCAAAAACGAGAGCCTGCTGGGGTTTAACAGCGTTGAAGCTTTTGCGATGACAATGACCAAAAATTATTGCTTGGATCAGCTCAAGTCTAAAAGATCGGGAAATCTAAAAATGGTTGATGAGTATTTTAGTGATGATACGCAAAGCTTAGTTAAGGAAGTGGAAGATGGCGACAGTTTGGACTGGGTTGAAAAAATAATCAACCAATTGCCCGAACAACAACGGTTAATTATCCAGATGCGAGATGTAGAACAATATGAATTTTCAGAAATCGCAAAAATAATGCAGATGAATGAAACGGCCATACGGGTCGCGCTTTCAAGAGGAAGGAAAACCGTAAGGGAATGCATGACAAAAATCGAAAATTATGGAATTGAAAAATATTGAAATACTATTAGAAAAATACTTTGACGGAGAAACCAGCATTTCGGAGGAGAATGAACTGCGAAAATACTTTTCTTCAACAGATGTTTCGGCACATTTAATGCACCACAAACCTATGTTTGCTTATTTCTCGGTCGCGGCAGCGCAAAAATCAGAGGATAAAAAAGCCATAAGGTCTGTAAAAAGCAAGACAGCCTGGTTGTCTATTGCGGCTTCAATAGCTGTCATTGTTGGGGTTGTGGCCTACGTGCAAAATCGGACTGAAGTTGCGAATTCTGATCTGGGCACTTATGATAATCCTGAGGTGGCTTTAAAGGAAACCCAAAGAGCATTGGCAATGTTGTCAAAGCATGTAAATACTGGCATAGAAAGTGTAACATATGTTAAAGAATACAAAAAATCAAAAAATTTAATTTTCAAACAATAATAAATACAAAAAAGATGAAATCAAAAATTGCCCAAAACCCCAGAAAAACTAGATTCAATTTGAGTAAAAAGTTTTTAATCACATTGATGGTTGTGTTAATTTCCAGCCCGTTTTTCGCTCAAGCAGCCTTCGACAAATTCGATGGCCAAGATGATGTTACTTCCATTGTGGTCAATAAGAAAATGTTTGACCTGATGAGTAAGGTTAAAGTTGACGCTTCCGATAAAGAAACGCAACAATATATGAATTTGATAAAAAAACTGGATAATTTAAAGGTTTTCACCACGAGTAGTTCAAGAGCCACAGGAGAAATGAAATCAGCTGCCGATAAGTACATAAAAACGGCTGGCTTAGAAGAACTGATGCGCGTTAACGACAGCGGTAAGAACATAAAGATATTGGTTAAGTCTGGAGCTACCGATTCTCAGATTAGAGAGCTTTTGATGTTCATTGAGGGCGGCAGCAAGTCAAATGAAACGGTTTTAATGTCCCTGACTGGTAATTTCGATTTGAATGAAATTTCGATTCTAACCGATAAAATGAGAATACCGGGTGGGGAAGATTTAAAGAGAGCCACTAAAGGGAAAAAATAAAAAGTATTTTCCTGATTGCAAAATCAAAAGAAAGCCAATAGAAAATTAAATAAAATGTGAATATGAAAGCAATTTATAGTATCTCGGCGTTGTTATCGGTGCTTCTGATGAGCTGCAATTCGGGACCTACCCTGCAAAAATATTTTGTAAAGAACACTGAAAATAAGAATTTCATCGCGATGGATGTCTCTCCGAGCATTTTAAACGTTGACGAAACAAAATTGTCGGTCGAGCAAAATAACGCGTTACATTCTTTTGACAAAATGAATATTTTGGCTTTTAAGCTAAATGAAAAAAACAAGGATCAGTTTGATGTGGAACGTGCCAAAATTGATGTTATTCTAAAGGATCCCAAGTACCAGCAGCTTATGAAATTTGGTTCCGGAAAGCAGAGCGCATCGATAAGTTACGTTGGTTCTGACGAACATATTGAAGAGTTTGTTTTATTTGCAAACAGAAAAGAAACAGGGTTTGCTGTGGTTCGAGTTTTAGGAAAGGATATGAATCCCACAAACATTATGACGATGCTTTCCGTTCTAAAAGAATCTAAGGTTGATTTAGAACAATTGAAACCATTGCAAGAATTGATAAAATAAATTAATTCTTATTTTATTCCAAGCGTCTCGATACTATATCGAGGCGCTTTTTTTGTGGGTTAAATGGGATTGCATAATGAGTTTTATATCATCTTAGCTAAAAGTTTTGGTCAAATTAAACTTTAATTACAGAATGATGAAAGTTATTCTTGAAAAAATGATCTGGACAACAATTTTAGAGGTCATTTTTCTCTAAGTGAGAAAGTTAAAAATAATTGAAATATCACTAAAAGTTGGTATTGTGATGATAGCGTAAAACCTTTTTCTTTGTATCGCAACAAGTTTAGCATATTGAACCAGATTTGAATTGTTTAAAACATTAAGTTAATAGCATTATGGCAGGTTACGGCAGCAACGGATTGATAGGGGGAAATAATAAAAACAAAAAAATGTTTTTCTATATAGGCTCCTTTTTTGTAATCCTTTTGGGTTTGTTGGGAGTTTTAATTTTAATATTTGCTTTAAGTAATCTCAATCATTTTTATTAAGGTGAACTGAAAGAGTAAGCAACGCGTGAGAATGGTTATGATTTCGTCGGATTTATAAATTACAACCAACGGTTCCATCGTTCGTCTATTTTAATTAATATCACTAAAAGTGGGTATTGTGAGTATAGATTAATTATTGGAAATTTAGGATAGTACAAATCTGATTTTAAAATCGAAATAAGATGAATAAGAACAAAGTAATCAAGTCTCTAAATCAACTGTTTTATCCTTTAGGATTAGTTGTCTTTGTATTGCTAATTATGTCATTGACCTGCCTAATAATTGCGACTTCATATGCACTTATTTATTGATTATAGTCAAATTGCGGGTTGCGACTGGTAGTTTTGTAGAAGTATACAAAGTAAGAAGTACTTCATTTCTATCTTAGCGGATTAAATTAAATATTTTCGGGTGTACAAAAACTATTTTTTGAGCAATTCTATAGCAGAATCACTGTTCCATTCAATTTTTGTGTCAGATATTTTCTGAAACGAGAATGTTTTTTGTTGCCCTGAACTACTAATTTTGACGCTATATGAAGTACTTGTAATTACCTCTTCAACTATTACATTTGTTCCGGATTTTCTTTGGCTATCAATGATTTCTTGTTGACAATGTTCAGCAACTCCTATAAGGGTGCATAAATCATTTGCGCTAAATTTAAATCCCGTACGTGAATCCAATCCAAATAGTTCTTGTTTCCATGTTCCTTGAATCCACTGGGGCGGATGAAAATCGGAAATCAACGCAGTGTGGCTGTTGTCCGGAGGCGAACAAGAAAAAACAAGAAAAGCCGTCAGAATATAAAGTATATTTTTCATGACATATTTAGTTTATTTAATATGATGCAGAACGGCACTATTATCATAAAAACGGAAATAGTAGCAAATTCTAATAATTTTATTAAAACAAGTATAGACATGCAATAGTTGTCTTTAGTGATGTTTAGAATTATTGTTTTGCTAAAGTACCTTGGTAAAAAGTAGGTATCGTACGGTTTTCCTCATTGTGAGCACATTTATAGTATAAATATTTATGATTCGGGGAAAAAAGGGTGTTTCTCGTTATGATAAAAAGTTGCGACACGGCAAACGGTTCTGCGTCAGTAGGGCGTCTTTGGTGGGCTGGTATCAACTATTGGTGATAGTGTTGTATTGGGTAAATGGGAACGTGTTTTTTCATCGTAACCGGTAAGCTAAAATACTAGAGAAGGCACTTTTTCATTTGAGCATTTTTATGGAAATAGAAAAGGATGAAAAGTATGGGCTGGTATAACTAATTGTACATTTTTAAACAAAAAAAATCTTAACTACCTTCGTTTAAGTAATTAAGATTTTGTTTTTAATTTAATAGTGACCACGGCGGGATTTGAACCCGCACGCCCTTGCGAGCACCAGCCCCTCAAGCTGGCAAGTCTACCGTTTCTCCACGTGGCCTAATGAAAAAAAGGCCAAGTAATAAATTACTCGACCTTTTGTGACCCGACTGGGGCTCGAACCCAGGACCCCATCATTAAAAGTGATGTGCTCTACCAACTGAGCTATCGAGTCATATTCTTTCCTTGAATGCGGGTGCAAATATAAGGACTTATTTTGGAGTTTGCCAAGCTATTTTAGTATAAATTTGTCTTTTTTTAACAATAAATCTTAACGCCTTAGTATATAAGGTTTTATTCTATGAGAAAAATTATATTATTAGGCTATATGGGTTGCGGGAAGTCAACGATTGCCAAAAGACTGTCGAAAACCATAGGTTTGCCATATGTGGATTTGGACCAATATATCGAGCAGAAAACAAATTTATCCATCAATGCCATTTTTCAGCAACGGGGAGAAATCTATTTTAGGAAGCTGGAACATCAAGCATTTGTTGAATTGTTGAATTCTCCGGAGCCATCGATTATTGGACTCGGTGGGGGTACTCCTTGTTATGCCAATAATCATGAGTTGCTGATAGGGGAAAATGTGTTGTCCATATATCTGAAGGCATCTATTCAGACTTTATTCGATAGATTGTCTTTAAACAAAACAAAAAGACCCCTTGTAGCCGACAAAGGCGAAGAGGAACTGAAGGAATTTATTGCCATGCATCTTTTCGAAAGGAGTTTTTATTACAATAAGGCTCAGTTTACCGTATCTGTAGACGAAAAAACTATAGATCAGACCGTTTTGGATATCCTCGCTATTTTAGCTTAAGTAGGCATAGCTATTTCCGTTTTCATCGAAAACCACCTGAACATGCTCTAAAATTGATGTGGAGAGCGAAATTCCCTTGAAATCTGCTTTTACAGGGTATTTTTTGTGATTGCGATCAACCAGGACTGCCGTTTTGAATTTTTTCAAAGGAACGTCCAGGAAATGTCTTATGGCGTAAATTAATGTGGTGCCCGAGTTTAATACATCGTCAACAAGAATCAATCCCTTATTTGCGTATTGTTCTTTTAACAAGGAAGTGTGTATGGGTAATTCGGGATTTTGTTTGTCGATTTGAACCTCACAAAGAGAAACTTCCAATGGGGAAATTTTTTTGAGTTCTTGCGCGATTTTTTCTGCAAAAATGAAACCGTTTGTCGCAATGCCCGCCAGGACTACTTCGTTTTCATCCACAAATGTCTCGTAGATTTGGTAGGCAATCCTTTTTGTTTTGTGCTCAATTTCTTGATTTGTCAGAATGATATTTTTACTCATTATTGTTTAATGTTACAAGTTTAATGTTTCAGGTTATTCTAAATCGTCGTTCTCTGAGATGATGTCATTTCCAAATTCGTCGATGTCCCGTCTGTCTTTTTTGGTCGGTCTTCCGGTACCATTTTTTCGATAGTGTTCTTTCGATAATTTTAATAATTCCAAATGCTGGTAAGCTTCGGCGGGGGTGTCGTTTCGTCTATAAATGTCGACTAATTTGGCTCCCACGCGACTTTCCGGTATATCCAGAACAGTGATGATTTGGGTGATTTGATCCTTTCTGAACGTGATTTTATCGGTTGCAAAAACCTCCTTTGAGGGTTTGGCCACAAGGCCATTTACGGTAACATGATTTTTTTTGCATGCCTCTGTTACCATATTTCTTGTCTTGTAATATCGGACACACCATAAAAATTTATCTATTCTCATAAAAATTCTAAAATCAGAGTTAAATAGTTTACAAAAATCAATCAATATTGTATCTTGCGCTCTTAAAAATCAGCAATAATGAACAAATTTAAGTATTATTTTATTTTAATAATTACAACATTCTCTTTATTTTCATGTTCGAAGAATAATGACGCTTCCGAAATTACACCCCCACGAGATTTTGCAGTGCAATATGCTACTGATATTACAAATATTGAAGAATATTTAAAAACATACTATATCACGGTTGTAGATCATGCCGGTTTTGTTGATGATCAAGATGTGACCTATACAAAAATAACAGATGCGGCAAATCAGCCTTCCATTTATTCTTATTTAAATGCATCAACATTTCCTAAACTTTTGAGTCGAGAGGTGAAACTTCACGATATTACTTATAAAGTGTATTATTTAGTGCTAAGAGAAGGTACTGGTGCTGCGCCTTGTAATGTTGATGGTGTATTGGCGGCTTATAAAGGTGACTATTTAGAGCAAACGGTAACCTCAAATGTAACTTCACTGACAGCGACAACCTTTGAAGTGGCTAAGTACCCGCAACAAATGTTAAGCTTGTATAGCACAATAACAGGTTGGAGTGAAATATTTCCTCAATTTAAAACAGGAAGTTATACCGCCAACAATGATGGCACCGTTTCTTACAGTGATTTTGGTGCAGGTGTAATGTTTATTCCTTCCGGTTTGGCTTATTATTCTGCTGGTAGTGCAAGCATTCCCGCTTATGCACCTTTGATATTTAGTTTCAAATTATACGAAATTAATAGACAAGATCAAGATAGTGATGGAATACCTTCCTATCTGGAAGATAAGAATGGAGATGGTTACGTGAAAGTTTTAGCAACAGGTGTAGAAAATGCAGATGATACGGATAAGGACGGTATCCCTGATTTTTTGGATGTCGATGATGATGCGGACGGCTATAGCACCAAATTGGAAATTACGGCTGCTAATGGCACGATAATCCCTTTTGCTGATATCCCAAGCTGCGATGGCGATACTACCGATCCGGCAAGGTTAAAGAAACATTTAGACAAAAGCTGTCATTAAATAAATACTGTTACTAAATACAAAATCCCGTTCGCATAGCGAACGGGATTTTTTTATGATAATAAAAGAAGATTATTTTCTTTTGATAACTCTTTCTACTGCTTCAACAATCGCTTGATTGTTCAATTTGTATTTTTCCATTAATTGGGAGGGAGTTCCGGACTCACCGAAACTGTCATTAACGGCCACGAACTCTTGTGGAGCGGGATTGTTCAATGCCAATACTCTAGAAATGCTTTCTCCAAGACCTCCAAGAATGTTGTGCTCCTCGGCTGTAACGATACATTTTGTTTTAGCCAATGATTTTAGAATCGCTTCCTCGTCCAATGGTTTGATCGTATGAATGTTGATTACTTCAGCAGAAATTCCTTTTGCTTCCAATGCTTCCGCAGCAACAAGCGCTTCCCAAACTAAATGTCCGGTCGCAACTATCGTCACGTCTTTACCTTCACTTAAAAGAATGGCTTTTCCAATTGTGAAAGGCTCGTCAGCTGGCATAAAGTTAGGGACAACCGGACGGCCAAAACGTAAATAAGCCGGACCATGATGGTCTGCTAATGCTAAAGTTGCCGCTTTAGTTTGATTGTAATCGCAAGTGTTGATTACGGTCATTCCCGGTAACATTTTCATCAAACCTATATCTTCAAGGATCTGGTGCGTAGCTCCGTCTTCTCCTAAAGTTAATCCGGCGTGTGAAGCACAGATTTTGACATTTTTTTCTGAGTAGGCAACAGATTGACGGATTTGGTCATAAACTCTTCCTGTAGAAAAGTTAGCGAAAGTTCCTGTGAAAGGAATTTTTCCACCAATAGTTAAACCTGCGGCAATTCCAATCATGTTCGCTTCAGCAATTCCGATTTGGAAAAAACGCTCTGGATGATTTTTCTTGAAATCATCGAATTTTAATGATCCTATTAAATCAGCACAAAGTGCCACCACATTTTCATTCTTTTGACCTAGTTCAGTCATTCCCGCTCCAAAACCAGAACGGGTGTCTTTGCTTCCTGTATTTGTATATTTTTTCATGTATTTTAAATTCAAAGATTTAAAAATTTAAAAATTGAAAGATTTTGAAGTAAAATTCAAAATTTGCAATTCAAAATTCAAAATTATTTAATAATCTAGCTCGCCGCCTCTATTATAGTTTTGTGCTAGAGCATTTTGAAGTTGTTCGTCATTTGGCGCTTTTCCGTGCCAAGCATGCGTATGCATCATGAAATCCACTCCATTACCCATTTCTGTGTGTAGTAATACACAAACCGGTTTTCCTTTACCTGTTCTTGATTTTGCATCGGTCATTCCTGCAATAACAGCTTCGATGTCGTTTCCGTCTAGTATCTCAATCACGTCCCAATCAAACGCTTCAAATTTTGCACGGATACTTCCCATCGGTAGTACTTCGTCAGTTGAACCGTCAATTTGTTTTCCGTTCAAATCGATCGTGGCGATAAGGTTGTCCACTTTTTTGGCGGAAGCATACATGATCGCTTCCCAATTTTGACCTTCTTGCAATTCTCCGTCACCGTGAAGTGTGTAAATTAAATGATTGTCATTGTTTAGCTTTTTAGCCTGCGCTGCTCCAATTCCTACCGATAACCCTTGTCCAAGTGAACCGGATGCAATTCTTACTCCCGGTAAACCGTCGTGAGTGGTAGGGTGTCCTTGTAATCTTGAATTGATAAGACGGAAAGTCGCTAATTCAGAAACCGGAAAATAACCGCTTCTTGCTAAAACGCTGTAAAAAACCGGGGAGATATGACCGTTTGAAAGGAAGAAAAGATCTTCTCCAATTCCGTCCATGTCGAAACCTTCTTTGCGTTCCATTAGGTTTTGGTACAAAGCTACCAGAAATTCAGTGCAACCAAGTGATCCCCCTGGGTGACCAGAGTTTACGGCATGTACCATTCGAAGAATGTCTCTTCTGACTTGGGTAGTTAAATCGTTTAATTGTTGTGTGTTAGGCTTCATTTTGTGTGTAAAAGTTAAACTGCTGCAAATGTAATTTTTATTTTGCCGTAAGACAAATGATTTCCGCAATAGTTATAATGGATGTTTCAGGTATGAAAAAGCCCCAAATCGGGGCTTTTCTAATTAAAAATTCTAATTTGCAGTGTTGAGCTGGAATCCGGAAACCAAGTTTCCGTTATTTTAGAATTTTATGGTGGTATCCAAGCTCGTCCTGGACTTTATGGAATTTGAAATTAGACAAGCCGCTTCCGATTTCTGTAGTATTCTTTCGGCCCTGTCTTTATCGGATTCCTTAGCGATCTTTAAGACTGGCTTAAGCGCTATTTCTGTCATCAGCAATTTACCCTCGACCAATTCTAATTTGCCTGTCGCAGAACATTCAAAACTTAAGAATTCCAATTTAGAATTTTCGGCGATAGCTAAAAAGGTGGTCATATAACAACTGTTGACCGCCGCGGTCAGCAAGTGTTCCGGAGACCAGATTGATTCCATTCCCTTCGGAAACTGTGGAGGGGTTGCCACTTCAATGATTTGAGTTAGTTCTGGAGACAAAATTTCTCCTTTTCTTTCCGAAATCCATTTTAAATCTACGTTGTATTGATGATTTTCCATATTGTTATTTTGATGTTATTTCTTCGAATTCTATGTCCTCTGAGGTATTTGTGTTGTGTTTCTTTGTAGGTATGGCACAACCATTCGTGCCACAACAACCGGTATTTGTAACGGCTTGATACAATAGGAAAGCCGCTACTAGACCTGGGAATATACTCT
>NZ_DATBVQ010000111.1:0-5525 GCF_036515215.1 Flavobacterium sp. | reverse complement strand
CTTGTAGGTTTCACTGCGCGAGGAAAAAATATCCGTAAAGATTTGATTGAATTCATTAAAAAGCAATCCTGATCGTTCAAAACATAAGTTCTTGATATTCTCTTCGGCTGATAGATGAGCTTGAATTTCTTCAAGGTATTTAGGAATCATATCACCTTTCGACTTTGGCGCTCCGCGCCTACGCTCAGGGCGAACGGCATAGGATCCCAAAACTAAAGAATGAAAAAGCACTAGTGGTGCATTCATGAAATAAGCTATCTTAATTTTATCTAAAGTTGTATATAATAGAAACCAATCATAACAACAATAGGTTTCTAAAATGTCAAAGATAGCCCCTAAAATCAACTTAACAGAAAAGCAAAAGACAATAATATCGACGATGGCTACGTCAAGAAGCATAGCAAAGTCGCTTATCTTGAGAGCCCAAATAATAATTCACGCAAACGAAGGCATGCAAAACAAAGAGATTAGCTCAAAGGTATCCCTAAATCGCATTAATGTCGGGCTATGGCGTAGAAAATGGTTTGAGGCCCAAAATATTCTTTTAGAAATGGAAGAAAAAGAAGAGGACAATTATAAATATAAACAAAAGATAAAAGAGATTTTTACGGATTATCCACGCCCCGGTACTCCCGCGACCTTTACAGCCGAACAAATCTGCCAAATTTTATCAGTTGCCTGCGAAAAGCCAGAAGATTCCGGTCTTCCATTGAGCCATTGGAGTCTCTCCGCCTTAAAAGCAGAACTCATCAAACGAGGGATTGTTGAAACGATTTCCATAACTCATTTGAGCAATTTTTTAAAATCAGGGGGACATTAAACCTCACAAAGTGGATGGGTGGATCCATACTCCCATTGAAGATCAAGAGGCCTTTGATGCTTCGGTCAAAAACCTGTGTGACCTTTACCAGTCTGCGCTCCGTCTCTATAAAGAAGGTGTAAACGTCATGAGTTGCGACGAAAAGACAGGAATTCAGGCACTGACGAGAGTTATAACAGCCATGAAACCTGGGAGATTTGAGCGACAAGATCATGAATATGAGCGACACGGAACCCAGTGTCTAATTGCCAACTTTGAAGTTGCAACAGGGAAAATTATTTCGCCTACGATTGGGGATACGCGAAACGAAGAAGATTTTGAACAACACATAAAGAAAACGATAGAAACAGATCCAAATGCTAAATGGATTTTTATTGTGGATAACCTTAACACACATCAATCAGAAAGTTTAGTTCGCCTCATTGCAAAACTATGTGACATTCAGGAGGACCTGGGCAAGAAAGGAAAGAAGGGAATTTTGAAATCGATGGAGAGGCGAGCGGCATTCTTATCTGACCCCTCTCATCGAATATACTTTGTGTATACGCCTAAACATGCGTCTTGGCTGAATCAAGTGGAAATTTGGTTTAGTATTTTGGTTAGGCGTCTTTTAAAAAGATTATCTGTAGGGTCAACCGATTTATTAAAACAAAAAATATTTGACTTTATTGATTACTTTAATTCAACCATGGCTAAAGCTTTCAAGTGGACATACAAGGGAAGGCCCCTGAATACTTAAGATAGCTTATTTCATGAATGCGCCACTAGGATGAGCAAAAAAAACAGATAATTTGCGTATTCCCCAAAAGCATTGTTACAGCCCGCTACAATTTTCAGAAAAAATGTAAATATTAAGTATTACAATAAAGAAGAAAATACCTTAATATCTCCCGAAATAAGAAGGGAGAAAAACAAAGTGGAATTAAAAATTGAGTGCGACGAGATTCAAACATTATCGCTAGACCATCATGGCTTGGTGGCGTCGGTGTGCAAGGATCTAGGGATAGCGGAGAAAATAGACGCTCTCATTAGTAATCAAGACAAACGGCGTGTTGTGAGTCCTGGGCAAGCAGTGGTCGCTATGATCTTGAATGGTCTGGGTTTTACCAATAGACGTCTCTATTTGACCTCCCAATTTTTTGAAACGAAGCCCGTCTCGCTTTTGCTTGATGATGATGAGCTCACAGCAGATGACTTAACGGACTATACGTTGGGTCATACCCTGGATGAAATATATGATTATGGGGCAAGTGAATTGTTTGCCAAAGTTGCCTTTGATGTAGCGATAGAGCAGAAATTACTTTGTGCTAACAATCATTTAGATACGACGAGCTTGACCGTACATGGTGAGTATGAAGAGCTACGAGAGGAAGGAATTGAAGTTATCGAAATCACCCATGGGCATTCAAAAGATCACCGACCTGATTTGAAGCAGGCTGTCTTGTCACTTGTTGTGAATGGACCGAGTGGTGCACCTATTTTTATGGAGCCCTTGAATGGCAACAACTCAGACAAAGTCAGCTTTCAGGAGACAATAAAAAAAGTAAATGCCTTTAAAAAACAAATTAATGTGGAAAGAGAGTTTAAATGGATAGCAGATTCTGCATTGTATACAAAAAGTGGTTTGTTAAAAATGAACGATTTTACTTGGCTTACGCGCGTTCCCCATACAATTAAGGAGGCCAAAACTCTTGTGATGACGGCGGACTCTGAGATTGCTTGGGAAGAACAAGATCATGGTTATAAGATAGCTCCCTTTACGTCCCCTTATGGTGGGATACAACAGCGATGGCTCCTTGTCTTTTCTCAACAAGCTTATAATCGAGAGAAAAAAACATTAGATACGAATCTGGACAAGAAGGACAAGGCCTTGAAGATGGCACTCTGGCATCTGGGGAATGAAGTCTATACATGTGAAAAAGATGGGTTAAAAGCTTTGAAAAAGCTAAAGAAAAAACATCCCCTTTATGTTGTAAAGGCTGAGATTGTTGAAATTAAAAAACATGCCAAGGCAGGCAAACCCAAGGCAGGAGAAACAAAAATTGTTGTTGGATATCAAGTTGTTGGAAGTTTTGAAAGAAATTCCGTTGAGATTGAAAATGTATTGAATAGCAAGGGACGTTTTATTTTAGCAACAAATGATCTTGATAGTGAAAATTATACTGATGAGCAGATGTTAAAAGAATATAAGGAGCAACAAAAAGTGGAGGGAGGGTTTCGTTTTTTGAAGGATCCTTGGTTTATGGTGGATTCAATTTTCTTGAAATCACCGAAACGAATCGAGGCGCTGATGATGGTGATGACGCTGTGCTTGCTGGTTTATAATATAGCTCAATATAAATTGCGAGAATTATTGAAAGAGAAGAATGAAACGCTGCCTAATCAGCTTGGAAAACAAGTTAAGAATCCGACACTAAGGTGGATTTTTCAAATTATGGAAGGGGTCAGTATTGTACGTTTTTTAAAAAATGAGGTTATCGCGAATTTAAGTGATTTAAGAAAAAAGATAATAGAACTATTTGGCAATACAGCTATGAAGATGTATGGGTTAATGGTGACATGATACGTCCAGAATTTATTAAAAAGTCAAGTAGAACTATTGAATTTTAGGAAGTTTTTCAACTTATACTGGATTATTGCGTACTAATTTTAAACATAAACCTAAACTCCCAAAGATCTGGGCATTATGCTCATAGTCTAGAATCAACACTCCACCTTTAATCTAATGTTTCAAAGGATTTATTGCGATTTTTGTTGCAATTTTTTTTGTTTTATATATAATGCCCATATAAGCATTATATAACTACAAAAAGGAGCATTCAGGTGAGCACATTGAGGTATCAGAAGCGAGGAAATAAGTATTACGTCTATGAGGTTCATCAATATTGGGACAAAATCCTCAAAAAGCCCCGTCAGAAAACAAAATATCTCGGCACAGCTGATGGTCCAGGCGGTGAATACAAAAAAATGGGTCGCCTGCAGGGGGAGCAAAAACCGGAAAAGGCCATTTTGGATTTTGGCGATAGTTTTGCGATCCATGAAACGGCAAAAAACATGGGTTTGGCGGACGTGATCAAAGACAGTTTCGGAGATTTGTCCGATAGTATCTTGCAATTGGCCTGCTACCAAATGACCGAGGGATCGGCCATGCAAAACTGTGAAGATTGGAATAGTGGCAATTTTGCAAACAAATTATTTCCTGAAGCTCATGTTAAATCTCAAGATATCAGTAGGTTAATAAAAGAGCTCGGTCGACAAGATGTTCAACAAAAATTCTTCAAGAACTACGTTGCTAAATTCTTCCCAAATGAGACTGGATTGTTAATAGATAGTACTTCTCTGCCAAGCGCTATTAATACCTCAATAAATACATTTGGTTATACATCGGAAGGCATCCAAGAGAACATTTCTTGTTTAGTTCTTGTCGATAAAGTAAAAAAATTGCCGATTTACTTTCGAGCTTTTGGTGGAGATATTGCTGATAATTCAACATTAAAAACAACAATTGAAGAAATAAAGCGGCTTGGATTAACCGCCGATTCGGCGCTTTTGGATGCGGGCTATTGCTCTAAAGAAAATCTCCAGTATATGTGCGAAAAAAGTGTGGATTTTGTGACGAGACTTCCCAAAAGTCATGCTGTTTTCTACCAATTGGTCGATGGGGCGGTCCTTACAGAATCCCTTGAGAATGCTGTAAAATATGGAGATCGTAGTGTTTTCATCGTCAGTCAAAAGACAAATATTTACGGCAATGAAATGTATGCACACATTATTTTAGATCCAAACAAAAAATCAAAAGATGTAAATAATATTCTAAAGAACTGCATAGAAAACAAACAAACGGATGTAAAAAAAGCCGCTATTAACAAAAAAATAAAATATGGTGGTTATTTTATTCTCCTTTCAAAGTCTGAGATCAAGCCAAATGAAGTATTGCCAACTTACTACAATCGCCAGTCAATCGAGCAAATTTTTGGTTTTGCTAAATCAAATAATTCATTGTTGCCTCTTAGGGTCCATAGTGAACAATCTATTAATGGTTATTTGATGTTAGTGTTTATAGCGCTCATTCTTTTCATAACCATGAGACAAAAATTACAGCCGGATATCACCATGGACAAGGCCTTGCTGCGGCTCAGGGGATTAAAAGCCAAAATCTATGAAGACGGGGCAATTATCCAGGAGCCCAACAAAAAAGTAAAGGAAATCTCCAAAGCTTTGAAAATCATAATGCCCACTACTCTGGGAGTTTAGGATCAAGAGGTGCAGGAGTTGATCGATATTGCTTCAATTTCGGAAGATTTGTCTCAAGTTTATCGACAGAATCGTTGTACATTGCAAAAACTGGGGAAACAGACTGAACGAGGATACTCGTCGAGATCAAAAGTGAGGTGTAACGCTTAAATAACATCAAAGAATCCTAACTTACTTAAAATAACTTCATTAATACATATTCATATTTCTTCTAAAAGTCAATTGTAACTTTCCGCATGAATTTTTGTGACTTTCATTTCTTTTTTACTAAAAGTTTAAAAATGAAGGTTCAAAAAGAATATCCTATTTCCATTTTAGAATCGATCTGGTATGTCCCACATTGGTGTGAACTGGTTTTCAGCGTTTTTTTTCTTGAGTTTTTTTTTTCATAAAATCCTAATTTTTTTTATCGCTCGGAATATAAGGGATAACGCCAGACTCATAGGCTGCA
>NZ_DATBVQ010000110.1:0-21216 GCF_036515215.1 Flavobacterium sp. | reverse complement strand
CTTTCGACTGGCGGGATTGTAAATGCTCTTTTCTTAGGGTTTTCTGCCGCTATGTTGGGAATTTCAGGTTTTGAAAGTTCGGCTAATTTTGTTGAGGAACAAGAACAAGGTGTTTTCCGGAAAACACTTCGTAATATGTGGGCAATAGTAAGTTTCTTCAATCCTGTAATTGCCTTACTACTGATTTGTATCATTCCTCTAGCGCAAGTGGGTGAACATCAAGAATCGTTATTGGCTTATTTAGGGCACACCACTGGCGGTTCCTGGTTAGCGTATCTTATTTCAATCGACGCCGTTTTAGTCCTATGCGGGGCCGTTCTAACTTCGTTTGTTGGGGTTTCCGGTTTATTAAATCGTATGACATTAGACAGGATATTGCCTAATTACTTCTTGAAGCAAAACAAACGTGGGTCTAATTATCGAATAATTATTAGCTTTTTAATATTATGCGTATCTGTCTTATTTGTTACGGCAGGTAATCTTATCGCGTTGGCAGGAGTATATACGTTCTCTTTCCTGGCAGTGATGGGATTATTTGGAATAGGAAATCTATTGTTGAAATTTAAACGTAAAAAACTGCCCAGACCAGAGAAAGCCAGAGGAATTGCCGTTGTCTTTGCTGTGTCACTGATAATTGCGGCATTTATTGGAAACATCCAATTAAACGTTTCTTCTTTTTATACTTTTATAAAATACCTAGTTCCTTCGTTGCTGTTCATTTCGGTCATGCTTAATCGATCATTCCTTATCAAGGTTCTAATAGATGCTTTGGAATATTTCTACAAACCATTACGAAGAATGGTTATATTCAGCAATCGTTATCTATTGAAAATGAATTTGAAAATCAGTTCACAAGAGCTCGTTTTCTTTACCAAAGGGGATGATGTCGCCATAATAAATAAGGTGATGCAATATGTTCAGAATAATGAAACAACAAAAAAATTAAAGATCGTTAACATAAAGCGTGAAGGCGAAAACAACGATTTGCTTATCACAGATCTTAGAGTACTGGATCGCGCATATCCTGAAATTGACATTGAATTTATCGAATTGGACGGTGTTTTTGGTCCGGCAATCATCGATGAATTATCCGAAAAATGGAATATTCCAAAAAACTTCATGTTCATTGGTTCGCCTGGAGATCGATTTTCATATAGAGTAGCTGAATTAGGTGGTGTTCGTTTAATTATGTAACTTTATTTCTTGACATACTGACCTATTAGATTTAGCCCCGGAAATTAAAAATACATGAAAAAAATTATCGACTATACCCTTTTTCAAGATGGTGATTTTAATATTAAAGTAATCAGTATTTTAAAACTGGTCGTTTTTTTGATTGTGGTTACCCTTTTATTAAAAATTATTAGAAAAGCAATTTATAGGGTCGATAAAATTGACGTTGCTAAAAAATACTCGATCTATAGCTTAGCTAGGTATCTAATCATAGTCATTTCAATCATTTCCGGTTTGCAAATGTTTGGCTTCAATTTGTCCGTCCTGGTAGCGGGTTCCGCCGCGCTATTGGTGGGTATTGGTCTTGGTCTACAAAACCTATTTAGCGATTTTGTGTCCGGAATTATACTTCTTGTCGATTCCTCCGTAAAAGTAAATGATGTTATAGAGTTAAACGGATTGGTTTGCAAGGTGCAAGAGATCAATTTGCGGACCACCACAGTTCTGACCAGGGATGACAAATATATTATTTTACCAAACTCTGACTTAACAAAGAATCAGTTGATCAATTGGACGCACAGCGATCTTGCTTCGCGTTTTGAAGTCACAGTTGGAGTCGATTATTCGTCAGATATCCATCAGGTTATAGAAGTTTTGAAACGAGCTGTTGACGGTCAAAATAGTGTTTTAAAAGAGCCGAATCCATTTATTCGTTTTACGGATTTCGGGGATTCTTCTCTAAATTTCTCCGTGATTTTCTGGTCCGAAGAATTATTTCGAATTGAAAATATAAAGAGCGAATTGAGAATAAAAATATTTGAATTATTCAAAGAAAACAGTATCACTATTCCGTTTCCACAAAGGGTAGTTCACGTCAACAACTAGAAAAATGGAGGAAGAAATCCAAAAATACCTGTACAATCCGACTGTCGGTAAAATTGTAACCTTCCTTATAGGAGTTGCGATAATTTGGATGTTAATAAAAGCTGTTCAAAAAAATCTATTTTCAAGAATCAAAGACAATGAAAATCGGTACAAGGCCAAAAAAATCAGCACCTTCGTTGGCTATGCAGCGACCGTTATTTTTTTAACCGTTGTTTTTAGCGAAAAACTGGGAGGCCTTACCGTTGCCTTGGGGGTTGCAGGAGCCGGAATCGCCTTTGCATTACAGGAAGTTATCGCTTCGTTCGCTGGATGGCTGGCTATCATGTTTGGCGGCTTCTACAATACGGGAGACCGCGTTCAGTTAGGCGGAATACGGGGTGATGTCATGGACATTGGCGTTTTGAGGACGACCATCATGGAAACGGGACAATGGGTCGATGGCGATTTATACAACGGAAGGATTGTCTTGATAGCCAATAGCTACGTTTTCAAAGAACCCGTATTTAATTATTCCGGGGATTTTCCCTTTCTATGGGACGAAATCAAAATTCCGATCCAGTACGGAAGCAATTATGATTTGGCCAAGGAAATAATATTAAAGGTCGGTATCGAAGTTGCCGGTGACTTGAGCGTAACTTCAAAGGAAAAATGGAAATCCCTTCAATTTAAATACCGATTGGAAGATGCCCAAACAGAACCTATGATTTCCTTGGTTGCAAATGACAATTGGGCTGAATATACGCTACGATATGTTGTTGACTATAAAAGAAGAAGGATCACAAAAACGGCATTATTCTCAAAAATACTGACCCAGATTGAGGCCACAGATGGTCAAGTAAAAATGGCTTCGGCAACATTCCAATTAGTGCAAGCGCCTGACTTCAATGTCAATATAAAAAAATAAGATGAACTTCTTTCAACTTTTTTCGATATTGATTGTCTTGTCAGCAGTTTTTCCTCTATCAATTATCGCTTTTTAAAACTACTGAAAGCTATTGGCCTAACGTGGGCAACATCTATGTGGGTTACAGACTAATGTAAGCATTTAAGTTATGATTACGCTGGCAATCGTTATGGGCGGTTCCACACTAGTCCACTATGGCTATGTTTCACGCTTTTGGGCAATGGTGGCGAAACGAATTACGGGAAATCAAAGTAAAAGGGAGGGAATGTCATGCACAAACTATTTGTGTTTTTCTAAAATGACGATCTTAAAAATTATTTTCAAAAAAAACACAATACTTTTCATACTATTCTTTTTTTTATTATATTTATGAATCCCAATCTACTACATATTAGACTTATCGATTTTTAAAAAAAATACCACGGCATACATTTATTTGTATTCCTAATTTTAATTTATTTAAAAATGGATCAAAAAAAAGTAGATACCCCTATCCTAAATGACAATTGTCAAAGTCTACAGCAAGATTACAATTCATTAAAGCAACTATTTGAAATCGTAAAAGACAAGAACCAGTTTAATGAAATTAAAATTGACCACATTAACGAAAAACTCAAAGAGTCCCTAGAAAATATGTCTGATGCTTTTGTTGCCATAGACAGCAATTGGAAATATACATTTGTTAACCAAAAAGCAGGTATAATGCTTGGCAAAAAACCCGAAGAGCTCATCGGCGAAAATGCCTGGGTCATATTCCCTGATGCCGTTGGCAAACCTTATCATAAAGTCTATTACAAAGCCATGAGAACCAAAAAGGAAATAATTTTTGAAGATTATTATATTCCATGGAAGCGCTGGTTTGAAAATCGGGTGATTCCTAGCAAAGAAGGTCTGGTTATATTTTTTCAGGATATAACGGAACGCAAGTTGGCCGATCAAAAAATGCAAGACCTCAACAATAAACTAACGATACGAAATAGAGAATTGTACGAAAGCATTATTCAAATACAGAAAATCAACACCGAATTAATTTATGCAAAAGAGAAGGCTGAGGAGAGCGACCGTTTAAAATCCTCTTTTTTGTCTAACATGAGCCATGAAATTCGCACGCCAATGAACGGTATTTTAGGCTTTACAGAGCTCCTGAAAGAGCCAAAATTGACAGGGGTTGAACAACAGGAATATATTAAAGTAATAGAAAAGAGCGGCAGCAGAATGCTTAACATTATAAACGATATCGTTAGCATCTCCAAAATAGAATCGGGACAAGTGAATCTGTCTTATAAAGAAACTTCAATTAAAAATCAAATTCAAGGGCTCCATGACTATTTTAACTTGGAAGCAACGCAAAAAAATATCGAACTTAAAATAAACAATACCTTAAATGAAGAAGACGGCTTAATAAGAACAGACGAAGGAAAACTCTATGCCATACTTTCGCAATTACTCAAAAACGCCGTAAAATTCACGGATTACGGATCGATTGAGATAGGATGTTTTAAAGATAATAATGCATTAACTTTCTATGTAAAGGATTCGGGCATTGGTATTAATTCCAGTAAAATAGAGCTGCTTTTCGAAAAATTTAGGCAAGAAGATGATTCATTAAACAGAAATTACGACGGCGCAGGATTGGGTTTATATATTGCCAAATCTTACGTAGATCTATTGGGAGGAAAAATTTGGGCAGCAAACAATGTAGACAATGGGGCCATCTTCTATTTTAAAATCCCTTTTATAAAACACAATGAAATTGACAAGGAAGTCCAAATTCCAATGCCAGTAATCCCTAATGAAACACAAAAATTGAAAATACTCGTTGCGGAAGACGACAGTATTTCCTTGAAGTTTATTTCCAAAATCTTAAAAATATTCGGGGAAAACCTATTAATAGCCAGAAACGGATTTGAAGCTGTAAATCTATGCAAAAAGAATCCAGATATTGATATTGTTCTAATGGACATTCAGATGCCTGTAATGAATGGTTACGAAGCCATTAAAAAAATAAGGGAGTTTAACGAAGAGGTAATAATAATTACACAAAGCGCTTTCGTATTTACCGATGAAGCCGAAAAAGCAATTGAAGTTGGCGGCAACGGGTATATCTCCAAACCAATTAACAAAAACCAATTAATCGATCATATCAACAAGCAAATCATTGCCTCAAAATCTAAAACAAAAACTAAGATTCGTTTGTAATATCCGTTACACTGAACTTCCAGTCTATACTTTTTTTATACCAAAGTTGGCCTTCAGAAACTTCCAAAGGACACTCAAAATTATTGGTGTACAGCGCTCCAGTCCCGAGTCCTTGAGGCATCAAATTATGTTGCAAAAAAGTCCATTGCGCGATGGCATTCAATCCGATATTACTCTCTAAAGCAGAGGTAATCCACCACCCGATTCGGTGTTTTTCAGCCAGAGAAATCCACTCCTGAGTCCCACGAAAACCACCTATAAAACTAGGCTTCAAAATGATGTATTGCGGCATTATTTTCTGCAACAATCGCTCTTTTTCTTCCAATGTAAACAACCCGATCAGCTCTTCGTCCAGCGCAATGGGCAGAGGAGTCGATTTACACAGTTCTGCCATCCTGTCAGTGTTCTTTTTAGGAATAGGTTGCTCTATGCTATGTAATTTAAATCCAGATAGTTGCGATATTTTATCTAAAGCTTCATCTAAACCGAAAGCACCGTTCGCATCCACCCTGATTTCGATCTGTTTCGCTGTAAAATGCTCCCTAATAAAGCGCAATAATTGCAGTTCTTTGTCGAAATCTATCGCTCCAATTTTGAGTTTTATGCAGTGGAAACCTTGCCTGATTTTTTCCTCGATTTGCTCCTTCATAAAAGCTTGCTCACCCATCCAAACGAGCCCATTGATTTGTATAGATTTTGTCCCTTCCGTAAACTCCGATGGGAACAACAAAAATGGAGATTCGCTGTCCAAAGAAAGGAAAGCCATTTCGACTCCAAACTGTATTGAAGGAAACTTAATTAAAGCCTCCCAAAGTTGGTCTTTTCCGAGATCGATATTCTCGCAAGTCCATTGCAATTTAGCTTCATAATCAGGTCGGTCATCAATACTCAAACCTCTCAAAATCCCGCACTCTCCTATCCCCATTTTGCCGTCTTTTTCAAGCACGATAAACCAGGTTTCCTTTTCGGTCATTACACCTCTGGAGGTGCCCGAAGGACGTTTGAAATCTAGAATGTATTCATGGTAAGTTGCTTTCATTTTAAATAGTAAAATGTGAGAAGTGAGTGGTGATCCGTTTTATTTGGATTTTATGTTTGGTTTCATCAAATAAGAAGTTCCAATTAATAAAATTCCGAAAAAACATAATACATAAAACATGTACGTTGGCCATTCGTTAAAGAAATACATTTTAATATTTAAAATGATTCCAACAAGAAGAATAAACCAACCAAAATAGCGCGTAATTGAAATTATTTCTTTCATGTTTTTTATTTTTCACTTCTATTATAAACAATCACTTATCGCTCCATCATCTTCAAAACCCGATCAAAATCCGCTGACGACAATCCCGCTTTTCGAAAAATGATAAAGTCTTGTTTTGCCTTTTGGACCCAACTCAAGCTACTTGTCACATTTTGAGATTTGTATTCTTTGTAAATGTTTTTGGCACTTCTATATTCATCGTTCAGCAAATATGCATGCGCCAAATTGAGTTTTAACAGCAACTCGGCGCCGTCCAACTCTTCGCCCTCTTTCAAGAATTTGATCGCTTTGCCGTACTGTTTGGTTAAAATGTAACTCAACCCAATTGCGTTATAATCCAAAGCCGTTGCTTTTCCTTCATTGACTATCCTTGCGTATTGGGCAATTGCATTAGCGTAATCGCCTTTTTTGGCAAAATTGGATGCTTGTGCACGCAAATCGTCATAAACGCCCTTAGAGACTCCCGATTCGTTAATACAGCTATTCCCGAAGTCCTTATAGGCTTTAGTTCGCTCCATCGGAAGTAACCTCTGGAATTCTTGGAATTTGTATTGCTTTTGGATTTTCTCTTCCAGACAAATACAAAAATCGTCTGAGTTTACCATTTTACTGGCTAGGGCAGACGTCTTGCACTGATTTATTATAATTTTTCGGTTTTCCAAGGCCCACCCCCTGCTGAGTTTTGCATCTACCCAAGGCACCACTTCAAGAACGATTTTTTGTTTCATCATCCAATTGGTACTTTCGAGGCCGAACCACAGATTCCCCGCATTTGCCTGCAAACAAATTGATTTATCTATCGAAAGTCTTTTGGCATCCCTGCTTACTGGTGTTTCCTGAGACAAACAGGCCTTATTCATGTTGCCCGTCTTTTGATAATCCGAAGCCAATTCATCCGAGGGAAAAACGGCATACCTGCATTTGTCGTCACCAGAAATTTTTGACAACAAAAAGACAGCACCTGCCGAACCCTGACTGATTCCCGTAGGGTCAGGTATCGATTTCAGCACCGAAACTAAACTTCCCGCCAACTGCTGATTGTCATCCAACAATGTGATTCTATAAATTAGTTCGGTAGTTCCTACGGGGAAATCATCGGTTTTGACCACGATTCTATCGCGCGCCGAAACGATGACTTCCTTAGTTGTGGCCCTGTCTTTGTCCCAATAACCGTCTTTTTGTGCGAAAGCCGACTGATAAAAAATGCTAATGAATAGCAACAATACTATTTTCTTCACCTGTGTTTTCTTAATTACTGATAGGCCCTAGCCCAGATGGAAGTGAAAATCCTTTTACTTTTTCTTTAAAAGTAAAAGATTGCAACTAACAGCTGGAAATAGCTCCCAAAAAAATTACAATTCGATGCTGTCGCCAATCTCTAATAGCATCAGATCTTTTCCTTTATCAAAAAACTTTTGGATGGCTTCTTTATGATCTATTTTTATGAAACCGAACGTATCGTAGTGATAGCCTAATATTTTATCGCAGTCCACAAAATCAGAAGCAAGAATCGCGTCCTCGACATCCATGGTGAAATTGTCGCCAATGGGAAGAATGGCTAAATCTAGCTTAGTTCGCATCGGGATCAATTTCATATCCATCGTAAGGGCCGTATCGCCCGCAACATAAATGTTTTTATGCTCGCCTTCAATGACAAAACCACCTGGATTGCCACCGCATGTGCCATCAGGAAACGAACTGGAATGAACTGCATTTACGTATTTCAGCTTCCCAAAATCGAAATTCCAGCTTCCGCCATGGTTCATGGGATGCGCCTGAAATCCTTTGCTTGAGTAATAACTCGCGATCTCGGCATTCGAGACAATAACCGCATTAGTGCGTTTTGCGATGGCTTCCACGTCCAAAATGTGATCGCCATGCGCATGAGTCAATAAAATATAATCCGCTTTCAAGCTGCTAATGTCAATATGCTCCGCCAATGGATTTGCGGAGATAAAAGGATCCACTAAAATATGCTTGCCTCCCACTTTGATTCCGAGCGAGGCATGTCCGTAAAATGTTACTTTCATTTTTAATTATTTAATGATTTAAAGGTGTTCTATTTTTAGTCCCTGAGTGAATTAATAATTGTTTACGATCAAATCCGAAAAGAAAAAAATCATGCAGAGCGCAAGCAATATCGAAAGGGCAAATGTGCTGAGAGCTAATTTTTTCAATTCAGGATCTAATTCCTTAGGGTTCTTGTTTTTGTAAACATTAATTAAATGTTTCGTTAAAGGAATATAAGCCAGTAAAAACAAGTATTGGTCGAACTTAAAATTGTTTAACAACGCAAAAACCAAGACTAAAGCCATGGCAAAAGTGATCAAAAAGTAATGGTATAGCTTTGCTTTTTTGCCTCCTATTTGCACTACCAATGTGTTTTTCCCCACTTTCCTGTCAGATTCCTCATCGCGCATATTGTTAAGATTCAATACGCCCACGCTTAAAAAACCGATTGCCATTGCTGGTAATACGAGTATTAAATCTATTTGTTTTGAGTACAGAAAATTCACACCTAAAGTGCTCACCAATCCAAAAAACACGAAAACGAAAACGTCTCCGAAACCTCTGTAGCCATAGGCTCTCGCGCCTATCGTGTAGCGAATTGCCGCAGCGATGGCCAAAATACCCAAAACTAGGTAAAACAATGAATACACCAAATTTGTATCCCCAAAAGCAAAATAGATCAGTAATATGGCCGAAAGCAAGGTCAGCACCGAAGTGATTATTATGGCGCGTTTCATCGCCTGAGGCGTAATCACGCCGCTTTGAATCGCGCGTTTTGGCCCCACTCTGTCTTCATTGTCCGTTCCCTTCATCCCATCACCGTAATCATTGGCAAAATTGGATAAAATCTGCAGTCCAAGTGTGGTTAATATCGCAAAACCAAACAGTCGCCAGTTAAAAACTTCTGTCGGAGTCAATATGTTATCCGTTGGGTTAGCCAGCGCATACATGCTACCTACAATGATTCCTGAAACAGATAATGGTAATGTTCTAATTCGTGCGGCTTCAATCCAATGCTTCATTTTATTTTATTTTTATTAGTATTTAGTATTAGCTTTTTTTTTCGAGACTACATCCAATTGCTGTCTGAGGTCTCTAATTGATAGAGCCAAAGATTGACATATTGCTTAATTTTAGAATAATTCCCCAATTGAAACGAAAGATTCCCTCCCGCCGTATGTATCGTTATCGAACCAATATCAGCACTTTTATGCCAAAATAACTGTGAGGTTGTGATGGCTTGAATTTTCCCAGGCTCAATAATTTTATTGTCGATATCCCAAGCGCCACTTTGTTTTATGATAAAGTTATCGTTTACAAACAATCGATTGTTCTTAAATCCAAAATAGACAATGCTCCCGACAAAAAAAACATACAAAGGCACTAGATAAACAAAATCCAAAAATCGAGGTTGAACATACTTTCCAAACGCAAAAAACCCAGCTAAAGGTAGTATTATTGAAAGAAATATGGAAAAAACCAATTTACGAAAATTCGGCTTTAGCATTATTCCCTTTTCTGGCGTTTTGAGAAACAGTAATTTCAGTATTTCGTTACTCTCCATTTCGTTACAACCCGGAATTTCAATCACCGACTTGCGTTCTTCTTTTTCGCCGCTGGTAGCCTGCTTGATTTTAAGTTCCAGAATATTCATTTTCCTTTGGAAAAAATTTCTGGTAACGGTGACAATCTGTACCTTTTCTGGTTTGATAATCGTGCTTTTTGTGTTCAACAAGCCAAAAGAAAGCAATAAGGAACCATTTTGCCTGGCAATTTTATAATCGAAATATTTAAAAATAACACGAACCAGGTTGATAATCAAAATGGCTGCAATTAGCAAAAACACAATGATAGCCACAGACTGAATCGCTATGCTTTTGTCTAAATAGGCGTCCATTTTTTTTTCGTCGAAATCAGAATGGGTCATGAAACTTTTACCGTTTTCATAGACAGTTGCGAAAAACGCCAGAATCAAACCGAGACTTTTCACATAATTGGATGTGATTCCCACTTTTAACAAACTCAAAAAACTGATTGCCATAAATGGTCTTTCTTCAGCCGTTTCGGCTTGTGATGTCATTTCCTCTTTTTCGGAAAGGACAGCTTTTTTTCCGTTCTGCATTAAGCTTGCCTTCAAGGCCAAAGCCAACGAATGCGAAATCGCTTTTATTTCCCCCTCTTTTTTATTGCTTCCCGCGGTATCGACATCCAGTTCATAAACACCGATAATCCTTTGCAACAAGGATTGGTTAATGTTTACCTGTTGGATTTTATTGAGTTGAATGATCGTTTTTGTTTTATTCAAAATCCCTTCGTTGATAATAAACTCCTGATTTTCATCATCCAAATAGAAGGTAAAGTTCAGGTATTTCAGGTATGCTATAATTCCGATAGTAATCAAAAGGCCACTTAATCCGAGAAAAAGATAGCCTTTGTTGAGTTCGTCAAATTTAAAGATGTAAACCAAAAATATGGGCCACAATCCCCTTGCCCATTGTTGCAATGTTTTAACGAACATCAGCAGCACTCCTACGGAAGACTGCCGCTGCGGCTTTTTAAATTCCTCCTCCATTACAATTGTTTTTGGATTTTACCCATCAGTAACTGTTTGATGTTTTCAGCTTGCTCCATTTCGATTCCCGGAATCTCAATATCACTCGAACTGCCGCCAGCGGTGAAAATTTCAATTTTGGCCAGTCCAAAATAGCGTGAAACAAAGCCTTCATGCAAAGCGACGTGCTGCACTCTATTGTAAGGTATTACAATAGTGTTTGTCGCAATAATCCCATGCCTGTACAATACATCGTGCCTTCTAAAAGCAAAACCTTTTTTCTTGAAACTGATTCTGGAAAGCACAAGAACAGTAATTAACAGTACGGAATAAATGACCGAAATTTCGAGCATAAACGCTAACAATCCTTGGTTGAAGAACAGCAGTAACCCAAGGACAGTTCCTATAATTAAAAAGAAAAGAAAGACATTTATCAAGGTCACTTTCCAATAATTAGAATGCAAGACCGAAAATGCTACCGCTTCATATCTAGGAAGCTGCGTTGTGTCAATCGTTTCGTTTGTAAAATTCTCCATTTATTATTTTTAAAGTTTAGTTTAAAAGTTTAAAGTGCCTGAAACAACTTCAAACTTTAAACCTGAAACTATTTTTTACGGCAACCATTTCTTTTCGAAATTTGGCTTTCTTTTTTCAAGGAAAGCATTTCTGCCTTCTTTGGCTTCCTCCGTCATATAGGCGAGTCTGGTCGCTTCGCCAGCAAAAACCTGTTGACCCACCATTCCGTCATCCGTAAGATTCATAGCAAATTTCAGCATTTTGATGGCCATTGGTGACTTTCCTAAAATTTCCTGTGCCCATTCAAATGCGGTGTCCTCCAGCTCGGCATGAGGAATCACGGCATTCACCATCCCCATGTCCATAGCGTCTTGGGCGGAATAATTGCGCCCCAAGAAGAAAATCTCACGCGCTTTTTTCTGCCCCACCATTTTTGCTAAATAAGCGGAACCATATCCTCCATCGAAACTGGTTACGTCTGCATCGGTTTGTTTGAATATGGCATGTTCCTTACTGGCTAAAGTCAGGTCGCAAACTACGTGCAAACTGTGCCCGCCTCCTACTGCCCAGCCCGGAACGACTGCGATGACTACCTTAGGCATAAATCGAATCAAGCGCTGCACTTCAAGTATGTTCAAACGATGTTGTCCATCCTCACCCACGTAGCCCTGATGGCCGCGTGCGTTTTGATCCCCACCGCTACAAAAGGAATATACCCCGTCTTTAGATGAAGGCCCTTCCGCAGACAGTAAAACAACGCCTATCGAAGTGTCTTCTTGGGCATCATAAAAGGCGTTATATAATTCGGCTGTGGTTTTAGGACGAAAAGCGTTTCGCACGTCGGGCCTGTTGAATGCTATTCTTGCGACTCCGTTACATTTTTTATATGTGATATCTTCGTATTCTTTTGCGGTAATCCAATCCATTACAATTGATTTAAATTATTTTAGGGTAAAAATAAATCATTTTTTGCAGTTTATGCCATTCTAGTGCGGGAACCTTGGCAATAGACATCTGATACGATTCCCCGAAATGTTAAAAATTTAAAAAAAATAAGAAATTAACAGTTGGCAATTAAAATAATTATTAATTTTAGACCATGTTAATCAGATGATTGCGAATTAGCATCACTGATTTAGCCTTGAATTTCACTGATTTATTAACCTAAAAAAAGAATACCTTGATTAAATTTAAAAATTTCGTCTCTCTTTATTTTGTGGTTTCAGATAAAAACAGAAAAAGTGAGAAAAGGAGAAAGCATTTTACCGAAATTGTGAAAGGACTATAGTAACACCTACGGTTAAAAGAAAGAATTTGAAACCCATATTGTTGCATTAACAAGGTTTCTTGGCAGCAAAATTTTGGAATAACAGTCTTTATACAATAAAAAGAAACCAAATGGTTTTTATTATAATATAAGTCTAGCTTGTAAGTAAATGTTTGCCTTAGATTATTTTTAGTTTTGTACTTCGATTAATTCGAAACAATCTAAAAAAGAGAAAGACTAATCATCTCGATTAGTCTTTCTTTTTTTTATTCCTTAACGAGGTAAATCCCGTCTTCCTTGATTTCGATTAATTTTTCCCTGTACAAGGCACCGATCGCTTTCTTGAATGTTTTTTTACTCATTTTCAAAACCGTTTTGATGTCCTCCGGATGCGAGTTATCCGTCAATCGCAGAAAGCCGCGACTTGCCCTCAATTCATCAAGAATTATATCCGCATTGGGCTCGATGCTCTGATATCCCTGAATCTGAAGGGCAACATCAATTTTATTATCTGGGCGAATCATTTTAATATAACCGCGCATACGATCTCCAGTTCGAATCGCATCATCGTAAACCTCATCCTTATATAACAAGCCTTTATGTCTTTCGTTGATGATGACATTGATACCTAATTCGGTAATATGTGAAACTATCAAATCAACCTCTTCCCCTTTTTCAACAGTAAGCTCATCATTTTTAAGGAATTGATTCGTCTTACTTGAAGCAACTAAACGATTTGTTTTTTCATCCATATATAGATAAACCAAATAACGTTTTCCCTTTTCCATCGGACGCGCTTGCTCCTTAAATGGAACCAGAATGTCTTTTTCCATTCCCCAATCCATAAAAGCACCAATCTGGTTGACATAATTCACACGCAAAAGCGAGAATTCATTCAGTAATATATAAGGTTCCAGTGTCGTTGCAACTGGACGCTCTTCGTGGTCCAAATAAACAAATACGATAAGTTCCTCCCCTATTTCAAATTCGTTAGGCACGTATTTGTTAGGCAAAAGTATGTCATGTAATCCTTCCGGATCCGTATCTGGCGTCCCTAAAAACAGACCCACTTTAGTATCACGTAGTATCGTTAGCGTATTGTATTTTCCTATTTCAATCATTTTATTCTGTTTTCTTGGCCGCAAAGGTACGAAGATTGAAAATGGGATAACAAAATATTATATCATAAATCTCTTGTTGACTACACCAATTCCTTGAAATACTGCAAAAGAATAGAGTCATTATCCAACGTAGGGGTAAAGACCTCGAGAATGGAAGGCTTTTCATTTTGGGCAAACAAGACGACCATACCATTCCCTAAACTGATTTCATCGCTGGCAATAGTATATTCAAAACCGTACATTTTGGCCATATGTTCAGCGGTGAGGCAATGAGAAGTTTCGAAAAACGTATTAAAAACCGGCGTTTCTTCGTGTCCAGGTAAGATCCTAAAGATTCCGCCACCGCCATTATTAATCAATATTATCTTGAAATTCTTGGGTATATAATTATTCCACAAGGCATTACTGTCATAAAGGAAACTGATATCTCCAGTAATAAGAACTGTTTGCTTTCCATTGGCTATAGCCGCACCTATTGCGGTAGAGGTACTGCCGTCTATTCCGCTGGTTCCACGGTTACAATACACCTCAATAGATGGGTCAATGTCTAGCAATTGCGCATAGCGTATGGCTGAGCTGTTGCTGATTTGCAACTGGCTGTTTTTAGGCAAAAGGGGAATCACTTTTTCGAATACCTTAAAATCAGAAAAAGGGATGTTTTCCAAATAAAGCTCGCTTTTTTGCTTGCGCAAAAGTTTAACTGATTCTGCTTTTTCAAAATAATCGCTTGCGATCGTTTTGGTAAGCGGCAAAAAAGCATCAAAAAACATATTTGGTTCCACTTCAAAATGCTTCGATAATATGCTGAAAGTATCGTATGCTCTTAAAGTGTCAATATGCCAATGCTGTTTTGGCTTGTGTTTTCTCAAAAAGGCTTTGATGCGTTTGGAAACGATCATTCCACCAAAAGTTATTAAAAGATCTGGACAAAATTCTTCAAAATCTTCATTTGTAAACGGAGTGATTATGGTGTCGATGTTGTTAATAAAGGAAGGATGATGCAGATTGGAAGTCGTCTCGGTCAAAACAACAACCGATTTGTCGCCTGCCAAGGCTTCAACAGTTTTGTCGCTGACAACATTTGGGTCGTTGACTCCAACCAAAACCATTTTCCGAGCTGAATCGTTCCAAATAGACGCGAATTCTGCCAAATCATCAATGGAAATCGTCCGAGTTTCATTTGCGGAAGCGATAGTATTTACGGCAACAGAAAGTTCTGAAACCGTTTGGTACAGTGGCTCTTCAAAGGGTGCGTTGATATGCACGGGACCTTTCTTGTCGATGGCTGTATTTATGGCTTCATTGATTTTTATATCATTATCAATCGAAACGGCTTCATCCAAATTAGCATTATACAACGAATGGTTCAAAAATACATTTTCCTGTCGGATGGTTTGTCCGTCACCAATATCAATCTTACTTTGCGGACGGTCAGCAGAAATCACAATCATTGGAATCTGGCTATAAAATGCTTCGGCAAAAGCAGGATAGTAATTCAGCAATGCCGAACCCGAAGTACAAACCAGCGCAACTGGATTTTTGGTTTGCTGTGCGATTCCCAGAGCAAAAAATGCTGCCGAGCGCTCGTCTGCGATGCTATAACAGCTAAATGCGTCATTGCTGGCAAAACCAATTGTTAAAGGAGCATTTCGCGAACCTGGAGAAATTATTATGGTAGTGATTCCTTTGGCCAAACAAGTTTGAATAATGCTTTGCGCTAAAGGTATTTTGGGGTAAATCATCGTTTTTGTTTCAAAGAACCAAAGATACAAATTGCAAAGGTTTTTCTCTAATCTTAAATAGTTTTCTTAATTTTGGATAAAAATAGAATTAAGATGGAAATCAAGATTAGGACTGCCGTTTTTTCGGATATAGACACGATATTGGAAATTGTTAATCACCAGATACTGCACAGCACTTCTAATTATGATTATGAGCCACATGATTTTGAAACCCAAAAATTATGGTTTGATGAAAAAGAAGCTCAAGGTTTGCCCGTAATTGTGGCCGAATACGAGAATGCCCCCATTGGATATGCGACATACGGCTCATTCAGGCACAAGGAAGGCTATAAACATACCGTAGAGCATTCTGTTTATGTGGCCGAAGAATTTATGGGAAAAGGCGCTGGGAAACTGCTTTTGGCAGAACTTATCCAATTGGCAAAAGAAGAAGGTTACCACACCATGATTGGTGTTATTGATTCTGAAAACCAAGGAAGCATTGCTTTTCACCAAAAATATGGCTTTGAAATAGCAGGTACCATCAAAGAATCAGGATATAAGTTTGACCGTTGGCTGAATTCCGTTTTTCTGCAATTGATATTGGAATAAAAGGCTTAAATCGAACTTAAAAAACATATAAAAGCCGAAAATTCGCAGATATAAAACCAAGTCGTTTTTATAGTCTGCGAATTTTCGGCTTTTTTTTGTAGATTAAACTATGCCTTAATCCAGTTTATAACTTCAGGATCTGTCGGTACTGTTTTTGGAGAAATCACTTTTTCCAGTTCCCCGTTTTCATTAATCAGGTATTTTTGAAAATTCCATGCTACATCGGAATCTTGTAATCCGTTTTTAGATTTTTGCGTCAAAAACTGATACATTTCACACATATCGTCCCCTTTTACCGATACTTTATCCATCATGGGGAAAGTTACGCCATAATTAAGTTGGCAAAAAGAGGCAATCTCTTCGTTTGTTCCCGGCTCCTGAGATGCAAAATTATTGGCTGGGAATCCCACGATCACAAAACCCTTGTCTTTATATTCTTTGTAAATAGCTTCCAAGTCTTTGTACTGTGGCGTGAGTCCGCATTTTGAAGCGGTATTTACAATCATTACTTTTTTCCCTTTAAGGGTAGCAAAGTCAAAAATGTTTCCTGATAAATCTTCCACTTTAAATTGGTAGATATTTTGTTTTGTCATGGCTATTTCGGTTTTATTCATATCCGTTTTTTTGTTTTGTGCATGATTCTGGCAACTAAAAAGTAGTAGTGCAATACTCGCCACAAATAATAGGTTTTTCATATTTATATTTTTTTATAAAAATAAACAAATTGTAATAATTATACTTCGTATTAACTTTTAATTATTGATGAACAAATGTTAAAAAGCAAAAGCCTAACGTCAAAAAAAACGTTAGGCTTAAAAACAAACCAATCAAATTTATCATTAGAATGCATAGCTGATTTTTGCTTTCATATAAAAAGGAGTTCCAGGCGTAAAATGTATTTCTTCCGCACTATTGGGTTCATTTTGCAATCTTGATTCTGTTGCAAATTGCGTTTCATTCCATTTTGTGTTCAACAAATTCTCCATCGAAACACCAAATGCGACATCTTTGTAGGTATAATTTATATTGAGATCAGCTATGGCATATCCTTTTGCAACTATGGAATTATCCTCATTTGCTGGGCGACTTTTTAAATAGCGATAACGCCAGCCTCCCGAAAATCCGTTCCATTTTTGAAAACTTAATCCGCCTGTGGAGGTGAAATCTGGAGACAACGGAATGTAATTTTGACCGTTTGGTTCGTCAATGCTTCTTGCATATGTATAATTAGCATCGGCATCAAAATACAAATAGTCATTCAGTTGGTAACGCAAACCCAAATCGACTCCCATGCGTTTTGACTTTCCGCTGGGTTCAATAATTCCCGCATCACCTACATAAACAAATTCTTGCTCTAAATACAGATACCACAAAGCAGAATTCACAATCAATTTTGGGAATGGTTTCCAAATTGTTCCTACGTCAGTTCCAATTGCTGTCGGCAAAATTTGTTTTCCGTTGTTTTGGACTACTACCCTAGCGTCATTAGAATGGAAACCCATCCCTGATTTTACAAAAAACTGAAGGTCATTATTTTCAGAATAGATAAAATTCAATTTTGGAGAAAGCTTCACTTCACTTTCTGACTGAGTCCTATAGGTTGGAGCGAGTTTATCCTGATAGTTGAATTTAAAATAATCCAATCGTACTGCTGGATTAATAAGCAATTTTCCCCATTTTATTTCTGAATTCAAATAAGTAAATCCATTGGCTTCATCAATATCTCCCAACTTAATTCTCTCTAATATGGTACTTCTATTCAAAGTATGAGATAGTTCCGAATCAGTCGTTGCATCGGCACGGAAACCGAGACCCAATTGAAACAACACATCCCAATCGGTATTTTTTATTTTTTTGTTTAGTTCCGCATTCATTCCGTAAATATTCCTTTTCTCTCTTTGCTTAATCTGATCTCCATTAATGGGGTCTTCCATGAAAAAAGTGAAGTTAGAATACAGTTCAAATTCATATTTTGAATAAAAAACATTCGCCTTCAAGAACGTATTTTCATCAATTGGCTTGCTAAAACTAGCATTTATATTTGTTCTGGAAGTATTCCCCCCCTCGGTATCATCAACAGAGCCAAATCTGGAAATAGTTCCGCTATCTACCAATCGTTGTGGTATTTGACCAGAAGCATCCCACATACTGGCAAAACGAGAGGCAGATATCGAAACCTTGCCATTATCATCTAGGATAGCCGAGTATTTTCCTAACAGATTTACCCTGTTGAAATTTTGGGGTGAATCAAACGGGCCATCCGTTAGAATATATTCTGCAGCGATATAGGCGCTTTGTTTTTTCTTTTTTCCCAAGAGATCGAACAAACCTACTGTTCTAAGTGTGTCAAACTGTCCCGCCTCTACGCTAATACTGCTTTTAGTTAATTTCTCGAGAGTTTGGAAGGCTACGTATCCTGCGGTTGCAAAATCCCCTTTGTCCGCATAATACGCGCCTTTTCCAAAATCTATTTTTTCTACTGTTTCAGGGATCACAAAATGCAAATCGGCATAGCCTTGACCGTGTGCATGTGAAACCATGTTTACTGGCATTCCATCTACAGAAATGGCTATGTCCGTTCCGTGATCGATGTCAAAACCTCTCAGGAATATTTGTTCCGCTTTGCCCCCGCCTGCATGTTGCCCTATGAATAGTCCAGGCACTTTTCTAAGAATTTCTTGGGAAGAATTCACTGGTGTTGTCTCCAAATCAATTTTTGAAATGACATTCATAGCGGACACTTTTTGTTGAATGACAATCTCATTCAATCTAAAAATATCGTCTTCCAATACGATTCTGTTTTCAGCTTCAGAAACGGTATAATTCATTTTTTTATATCCCAAAGCACTTAGCTTTAGGATGTCACCCACTGCAGACTTGTCGATGCTGAACATTCCCAATTCGTTTGTATGCGCATGACTATCTGAATTTGTGTTTACGATGTATGCGTTCTCGATCGCATTACCAAACTCATCCACTACCACTCCTTTTTGAACCTGACTGTACGATACTAATCCAAAAACGGAAAGTATGAATGTTAAAAGATACCTCATATGCAGATTATAATTGATTTACCTTTTTCTCAAAGTTTGGTCCCATTTCATAAATGCTAGAAAGCAATTCTTCCTTGATTGGCGCTACTTTTTGAGCCATATTATTAGCTTTGTAGATCATAGCCAAATGGTATTGCACTTTTGGCTCGAATGATTTGCCTATCACATGGGCTTTGGCAATTTCCAATGCTTTCTTATTCTCCCCCGTATTTAAATAAGACCAAGCCAATAAATCATAGGAATCTGGAGTAGGCCTGTGATCCACTTCGATTTTTGCTATTTCAAGTGCTTTTGCGGCATTTTCTTTTTCATCTGCATAAATTAAAGTGTTGTATTTATTGTACATCGCGCCGTAATTATTCGCGTTCAACATATTGAAATAGGCCTTTTCATTTAAATCGGCTTCTTTTTTATTTCCTTCAAATTGGGCGATTTGAGATTTCAATAAAAAGAAATCTGGGGTATTGTGCGTAACCTCAATAGCTTCCACAATTCTTTTTGCTTCCTTTGTGCTTCTCTCATGAGAAAAAACAATCCAAGCGATTCCTTTGAGGGCATAGGAATAATTGGGATTTATTGCTAATGTTTTTAAGTAACTGTCGTATGATTCTTGTATCATTCCTGCATGACCGTAAAAATCACCAAGATTTGAATATGACCATATTTTAAGTGTTTTGTTGTCTTCCTTTTCTGCAATATCTCTCGCCTTTTCCATGAAAGTGATTGCGGTTTTTAAATCGCCTTTGTGGTCATTCCATTTGGCCAAACGTATCAAGTAATCGAAATCCTTCATGTCTTTAATGGCATTCAAATTTGTTTCGGCTTCAGTAAAATTCCCCAATTCCATCTGCACATCAAAAAGTAATTTTTGTGTTTCTATACGCCCTTCGCCAATAGCGAGTGCTTTTTTGGCTAGAACCAAGGCTTCTTTAAAGCGGTGTTGCGCGATATAATTTCGCCCCAGAGAGCGAATGGTTGAAACACTGGAATAATTACTCGCTTCGTTTGATTGCGTTAGTAAGTTTTCGGTTTTATATAGGTTTTTTATGTTTCCCGTGTATTCAAAAAGTGTCGCATATTTTGACGCAATGATACCCAAATATGTTTTTTGGTTTGGAGCTGCATCATATTTAGATTGCCAAAAGTTAATTTCTTTGTTTACAAAATCAATCGATTCATTTCCTGCCATGTGCAGATATTGATTGTAATCGGAGGCTTTTGTAATTTGGGTTGGTTTATTATCGCAAGCGAAAATAAAAAGGATTGTAAAAACCAGGGCGGGGATAACTTTATAAGGTTTCATAATCTGTTTTTTTTATTTGTTTTTTGTTTGTTTGTTTGTTTGTTTTTGAAAAAAAACAGAGTACTAATTGATGAAGTACCCTGTTTTTTTCTATAATCTTACCAGGCAGCCGCCAAGTAAGGGAATGAAGAAGTAAATGCTTTGTCATTCGCATCCACGTGGTCAGAAGTAAGTCCAGGATTAGCCGCACCATCTGTACCTCCGAAGATTAATAATAATTCTACGTCAATTACGTCATCAGCTAATGCTCTTCCAGTCAAAACGTTAGTTCCGTCGAAGAAAGTGGTTTTCCCGGTTGTTGAAACATTTAAAACATCTGTAGCAAGAACTCCAGTAAATTGAGTTGCTGTCAATCCTAATGCGTTAGTTGTAAACGCTGGGTTTAAAGCCAACAGTCTAGACTCGAAAATAGATTGGTAATTTGCTCCCATCATTGACGGAATTGTTGCATTGAAGTCGTCTTTAGGCTGCCCTGATGCAATAAATACAGTATTTATCGCTGGTCTTGCCATTTGATCTTGTTGCACATATGTCCCAGAGAAGTCTGCGCTTGCCATAGAATCATTGTTATTATCATCGTTGTTACAGCTTACTGTAGCTACCGCACATACAAGTGCCAATGTTATGATTTTGAATT
>NZ_DATBVQ010000109.1:0-42730 GCF_036515215.1 Flavobacterium sp. | reverse complement strand
ATAATAACAACGACGCCTTCAGGAGGTTCTGGATCATATACAATTAAATATGAGCTAATAAGACCTAATCTAGCCGATGGTTCTAGTGCTTCTACTTTAATCTGTGATGTAAATGGAGGTAGTGAGACCTTTGTGGGAGATCATAAAACAAATTCAACTTTAAATAAATTTAATGTTTGTAATACATCTGGAATTCCATCTGTTACATCAAATGAAATTGCCCTTGGAGAATCCTATGTATTAACAGTTAAATTAATGGCCGATGCCGTCATTATTGCTACAATAACTGACAGTTTTGGTTGCATTGTCCCAACTACTACTAAGATATCTGCAGAAGATATACGTTGTTTTGCCGGAAAAAGTGGTATTGCAAAAGTGAAAATGTGTCATCAAACTGGTAGCCCTAAAAATCCATGTACCGAAATTTGTGTAGATGAATCTGCTGTACAGATACATTTAAATCATGGAGATTTTGTAGGAACTTGTGGAACAGAATGTGGAGGAATGACACACTTAAGACCCGTTGTCAAAGGTAAGGAAGAAATCATAGATGTCTCTGAATTCAAAGTGATTGCGTATCCTAACCCATCGAATCATCGGTTTACGCTTGCCGTACAGGGAGGCAGCGATGAGCAAGTGGAGGTAGTGGTATATGACATGCTTGCCAGAATGGTGAAAAGGATCGCAAAACCAAATGCGAAAGAAATCCAATTTGGGGAAGAATTGCCTTCCGGTGAATACCTTTTGTTGGTAAGACAAGGTGAGAATCAAAAAGCGATCAACGTGATTAAAAAATAAGTTTCATGTTTTATAATTAGTTTAAAAACCAACCCAAGACCACTTGGGTTGGTTTTTATATTTAAATCTGTCGCATTGTGCAAACAAATTTTAAAATTTAGTTAAAAAAATGATGGACTGAAAAACTTACATTTTAAAAAGGTAAATTTGAGAAAACTAAAAAAAAAACTTATGAAAAGAAATGCCACCGCAGTATGGAACGGTTCCCTAAAAGAAGGGGGCGGAAAACTAACCACCCAAAGTAAACTGATAGAAAATGCGCAATACTCATTCAAATCTCGTTTTGAGCAAGGTATAGGAACCAATCCGGAGGAACTGGTTGCGGCAGCGCATGCAGGATGTTTTACGATGCAGCTTTCGGCCTATATTGGAGAAGAGGGTTTTGAAATCGATAGCATTGAAACCAAATGCGAAATTGATTTGGTGGATGGCACCATCATAACTTCCCATTTGACTGTTACCGCCAAAGTAAAAGGCATTTCGGACGATGTTTTTCAACAACAGGTTACGAAAGCAGAGAAAAACTGCCCGGTTTCTAAAGTGTTGAATGCCGCCATTTCGACTGCCGCAACTTTAGTGTAAAAAAACACTGATATAAAAAAAAGCTCGATTTTTATGATGAAAATCGAGCCTTTTTTATTTTATATATTTTAATCAAATAAATCGGAGGACAAATATCGGTCTCCTCGATCGCATATTATCGCAACTATGACTCCAGATTCCAGTTCTTGGGCAATTTTCAAGGCTGTAGCCACTGATCCGCCGCTGCTCATTCCCGCAAAAACGCCTTCTTCGAGCGCCAGGCGTTTGGTCATTTCGCGCGCTTCCAGTTCACTAACCTCAATTATGCGGTCCACCTTGGAAGCGTTGAAAATTTTCGGCAAATATTCCTGAGGCCATTTCCTGATTCCCGGAATTTGGGAGCCTTCACTGGGCTGTGCCCCGATGATTTGAACGGCCGGGTTTTTCTCTTTCAGATAAGTGGAAGTGCCCATGATGGTTCCCGTGGTTCCCATCGCCGAAACGAAATGGGTTACGGTTCCACGGGTGTCGTTCCAAATTTCTGGACCGGTTGTTTTGTAATGGGCTTTCCAGTTGTCGTCATTGGCAAATTGGTTCAGCATCACATATCCGCCGTCGGCCACTTTTCTGTCGGCGTAGTCTCTGGATCCCAGGATTCCATCCTTTGCGGATGTTAAAATAACCGTTGCGCCATAGGCACGCATGGTCTGGGTGCGTTCCCTGGTTGAGTCTTCCGGAAGTACTAATTCGATATCGATATTTAACAACTGGGCGATCATAGCCAAGGCAATTCCCGTGTTCCCGCTGGTGGCCTCGATCAGTTTGTCCCCTTTTTTAATGTCCCCTCTCTCTAAAGCAGATACGATCATGTTGTAGGCTGCACGATCTTTGACGCTGCCTCCCGGATTGTTCCCTTCGAGCTTCAGTAAAAGTTTCACCTTTTTGTTTTTGACCAAATTGACAGTTTCCACTAAAGGCGTATTCCCAATCAGGTCTAATAGTTTTTGTGGCTCCATATTATCTTAGCTCTTTTATTTTTACTTCTGTGGTGGTCGTGTTCGTAACCAGTGATCTTGCCGGAATGGACTTGGTAATCCAAGTATTTCCTCCAATAATGCTATTTTTGCCTATGATAGTTTCGCCCCCAAGAATCGTTGCATTGGCATAAATGCATACGTTTTTTTCCACTGTGGGGTGCCTTTTGCTGTTTTTCATGCCTTTGCTTACGCTCAATGCCCCCAAAGTTACCCCTTGATAAATTTTAACGTTTTTTTCGATCACGGTGGTCTCCCCAATTACGATTCCGGTGGCATGGTCAATAAAAATTGGCGAATCGATCGTGGCGCCTGCATGGATGTCCGTACCGGTGATTCGATGGGCATATTCACTCATTAATCTGGAAAACAACAGCAGGTCCAGAAGGTATAATTCGTGGCTCAAGCGATAGATGGCAATGGCGTAAAATCCGGGATAGGCAAGATATACTTCCTCGATGCTATTTGAGGCGGGGTCATTTTCCAAAAAGTAATTGGCATCCCGGTTTAATTTTTCGAGTACCGATGGTAATTTTTCAAGGAAACTATCCCAAATGGAATCGCATATTCCCTTCGGCTTTTTGCACGCGATTACCGATATTTCTTTGAAAAGAAACTTCAGTTCATCAATACTTTCGCCTAAAGGGGCGTTCGAATCAAACAGAGTATAGAAGAGTTTTTCGGTAAAAACTTCCGTTTTTGTCTTGATACCGTAATTAATGGTCGCATGGCTTTTTAAGGAGGCAATATTTTTAATAATCAGATCTTTTGTCATGATTATGGATTTGAATTGTTAATAGAAAAAGGACTAGTAAAAGTGTTTTTAGCAAGGGCAACAACAATTCCTTGAAGAAATTGAAAAGTTAATTTTGAAAAAGAGTTTCTTGTTGCTCATCACTATATTTTTTTAGTTCAAATATAAAATGAAACAAATATATTGAACTATTTTGAATAATATCGCAAGAACTGATAGAGTCTACTAATGGCGGTATAAATTTCAATTTATGCTAATCGTGGATGTGTTATTATTTTAACATAAATAATTTTAAATGCGTAAATTAGCGTTGTAAAATCTGTTTAAATGAAACCTATTCCAACATTTACAAGCGATCTTTCAAAGAGGGAATTTCCATTGACTGATAAGGTTTCTGGAAAAATGATTCGCAAGCCAATACTGGCTTTGATGAAAATTGATTTTCCGGATTTTAGCGCCGATCAATTTTTGTCCATTTCCGAACTGAACTTGTATAGGGAAAAATACATTTCCAATTATTTGTCCAATGAAATAGGTGAGTTGTCTAAAATAGAAGACGCGGTTTCAGAAGAATTGAAAGAGTCTGAGTCTACGGTAAGCAAAGTGGAAGAAACGCGAGAATCCAGAACTTTTGGACAGCTTGTGGCCGATAAAGTGGCTGATTTTGGCGGAAGCTGGAAATTTATAATTTTGTTTGGCGTGTTTATCGTATTGTGGATTTTGGCTAATATTTATATTCTGTACAATAAAGGTTTCGATCCCTATCCGTTTATTTTGCTGAATTTGATTTTGTCCTGTCTCGCGGCTCTCCAAGCTCCCGTCATTATGATGAGTCAAAATCGTCAAGAGGAAAAAGATCGGGAAAGGGCCAGGAAGGACTATATGATTAATTTAAAGTCAGAACTCGAAATCCGAATGCTCCATGAAAAACTGGATCATTTGATCCGGCATCAGCAGGAGGAGCTAATAGAAGTACAAAAATTACAAATAGAAATGATGAATGATATTATTAGCAGAATAAATAAGTGAATCCTCTTTTTTGGATAAGGAAGGGATCAAAAGTGTTTGTAAATATAGCCGGCTATCATAAAAGCGACGTTTATTAGCGCGATTGCCAAAATCAGTTTTTGGGAAAAGAAGCGTCTGTATATAAAATGAAAACCAATAAAACCCAAAAATAATAAAGTTGTAAATAGGGCTGGATACATCCGGAAAGAGGCGGCAAATTCCCCGTTCAAAAGAAGGATCAATGACCTCTGAAAACCGCAGCCCAAACATTCCACTCCAAAAAGTGTTTTGCTTACGCAAGGAAACATATATTTTTCTAAATCCAATGGTTTTGTTTTTTACAATTTACAAAATAATGGCAAAGCTTTTTAATAAAAAAACAAAGCTATTTTAAATTTGTTACTTTTGGAATCTGATATGTAAAGAAATGAAAAAAATTTTAATTCCAATTATGATTGTTGCGATACTGGTTGCTTTTTTTGAGCAAGTTAGTGAAGACAAAAATGTGTATATAACGGTGATTGCAATAGCCGTATTTATGTTTGGAATGATGCGGCTAAGCGCCAAAACGCCGAGTAAAAATCAAGAAAAAGACGATAAAGATGTTCAATAAAGGAGATAAGGTTACCGTGCTGGATGAGGCTATAAATGGAGTGGTGCTATCAACCAAAGATGACGAGGTAACGGTAGAAACAGAAGACGGTTTTGTGATGACATTTTTTGTCAAAGAGCTTCTTAAAGTAAACGATTCCAGCAACTTAATGGATTCTATTAGAAGGATTAATGTAGATGAAATTAAAAAAGAAAAAGAGATGCCAAAACAGCGAAGTTTCGTAAAAGAACGCAAAGACAAACACGAAATTTCGGCCCCTGAATTCGATTTGCACATCGAAAAACTGGTGCCAAACAAACGCGGCATGTCCAATTATGATATACTGACTTTGCAATCTGAAACGGCCAAGCGGCATATCGAATTTGCCATCCGCAACCGAATCCCGAAAATTGTTTTCATACACGGAGTTGGCGAAGGCGTGCTAAAGTCAGAGCTTGATTTTTTATTGGGACGCTATGACAATATCGCTTTCCAAGAAGGAAATTATCAAAAATATGGACAGGGTGCCACGGAAGTTTTCATCAAACAGAACAGCAAATAACAGCATTGGATTTTAAGTAAAAAGCTCCCATTTACGATTGTAAATGGGAGCTTTTTTTGCCTTGTTTCTTTGGGTAAATTTCGCTTTAATTGGTCGTCAACAAGTCCCCATAAATGTAATTGTCTCCCAGCATAAAATCGCTGTTCCCTCTCTTCAAAGTTACCTTTTTAAGTACGATGGTGTGCTTAAAACTTCCGGGCCCGTTAGTGGTTGTGGTTACCTCAATTATACCGCTTACGCCAATTATACCCGTTACGGCATTCCATTCCTGATTGATCACCGGAGTGGAAGGCGTTGCGGCATTGCAAAAATAATCGGCCGTAAGAAGCCCTGTAAACAGGCGATACGTTAAAATGTTTGTAGTTGTACCAATATATCCTATTCTTGGACTGTTTAATGGTGTTACCTCATTTGCAATCAATGTAGGCTCGATATCCAAAGTTAATGATTCGGCACTGGTATAGTTGTAAATTAAATTGGAGCCGCTGCATCGTTCTATTGTTTCGTCAAAAAGAAAGGGCAGGGCTGTGGCCGCCGTCACATAGTCACCGAAAGGGAAAGTTTCATATACCTGTGTACCACTACTTTTTGCAAAAGTGATGTTTTTGAAAACGATGTTATGATTGTAACCTGAAATTCGGGTACTATTGTCCGTTTCATTGACGGTTTTTACTGCAGTCGTGAATATTTGTATTTTTCCGGCAGTAGCATTCCATTGATCGGTTACGATAGGTGTTGCGGGAGGTATGGTTTCGCAAATGTTGTTTGCTGATACGTTTCCGTCATAAAAACGATAAACCACGCGATTACTTGAATTTACGTCCAGTATCATTGGTGTGCCTGTCGAAGAAGGTTCATTCATAAAAGAACTTTTCGGAATTTCAAGAAGTAAGGCTTCCTTCTCCTTTAGTTTATATATAACATCATTGGTACCGCAGCTTTGAGTATTGATATCCTCAAAATTGATGTCTTCCTGAATTAAATCTCCGTCATCACAACCGTTTAATGCTAACACAAAAACCATAAGGCTTAGAACTCTTTTCATCGTAAAATATATTTTCACAAAAATAGCGAAAAAAATGACAATTGTTATTGGAGAATACACAATTGATATTTCATAACTTTGCAGTAATGAAAAAAGTATATCTAGATAACGCGTCAACGACAGCCATTCGTGCCGAAGTCATTCAAGAGATGACAAAAGTAATGGCGCAAGATTATGGCAATCCTTCCTCAACGCACAGTTTTGGGCGTAATGCCAAAAGTGTTTTGGAACTTTCCAGGAAATCAATCGCCAGACAACTCAATGTTCCGGCCCAGGAAATTATTTTCACTTCCTGCGGAACGGAAGCCAACAATTGGATCCTTCGCTCGGCTGTTGTGGATTTGAAGGTAAAAAGAATCATCACCAGTAAAATAGAGCATCATGCCGTTTTATACACGGTTCAGGCACTGCAAAGAGAATTTGATGTCCAGGTGGATTATGTCGCTGTCAAGGCGAACGGTGAAATCGACATCACGGATTTGGTGGAGTTGTTATCACAGGGCAATAAAACTTTAGTGAGTCTGATGCATGTGAACAATGAAACGGGAAATGTTTTGGATTTGAAGCGGATAGGGGTGATTTGTGAAGAAAATAGTGCCTTGTTTCACTCTGATACGGTACAATCGGTTGGAAAAACAGAACTCGACCTGCAAGCGTTTCCCATTGACTTTCTAGTAGCCAGCGCCCACAAATTTCACGGACCTAAGGGTGTCGGGTTTGCTTTTATAAGAAAAAATTCAGGTTTGCAGCCTCTTTTTTACGGTGGCGAGCAGGAAAAAGGATTGCGTCCAGGCACCGAAGCGGTCCACCAAATTGCCGGAATGGCAAAAGCACTGGAGCTCTCGTATGCCAATTTAGAAACGGAAAGGACTCATATTTCTGAATTGAAAAAATATTTGATATCCCAACTTGAGATTGAATTCCCTGAATTTTCGATAAACGGTAGCCCCGATGGCTTTTACAATATGCTGAATGTGTTGTTGCCATTCTCTGAAGATAAGACAGCGATGATTTTATTTCATCTTGATATGAAAGGGATTGCGGTTTCCCGAGGGAGCGCCTGCCAGAGCGGAAGCATAAAGGCATCACATGTGTTGGCGGAAATGCTCTCCGATGCCGATTTGAAAAAACCAAGTCTGCGCATCTCGTTCAGCCATCATAACAGCAAAGAAGACGTGGATTTACTTGTAGATGCATTGAAGGGCATCTGAAAACAAAAACCGCTTTAAAGCGGTTTTTCTGTTTTCAGGCCGTAAAGCAACGATTTTAGTCCAGAATGCTTTCCTCTTTTGCTTTTCGTCTTTTCAGTATAATTGATTCCCTCGTTTTGGCAGTGATCATAAGGCCTAGCATCATGATGAAGGCACTTAATAAGATAACTTGAATAATTACGGATTTATTGATCAATAATATCTGGTTCTTTGGTGCAATCGAAAGAAAAAGCAAGATCGTTATAAGTCCCCTTGGCGCCACGAACAGCAATGGGAAAAGGGGTATTTTGGAGATTTTAAGTTGAATTATCCGCAATACAAAAATGCCCAGCACTATACCAACCGACCACACCAATGTGTCTACATTGATGATTTCAGAGGTCTTTATCAAATATCCAAATAGAAGAAAGAATAGCGCTCTAACTAGAAAAGTGGCTTCAACTATAAGTTCTTTAAACTTGGATACTTCCTTATTTAATAATAGCAAATCGAGGCGAAAATTTTGGATCCATTTTAAATTCTTCAGTTCATCCAAATTACCGATCGATAATCCAAACACCAAGATGAAAATCAGCGCGGGCAAATGGAATATTTTTGAGACTTCATAAATCAGAATTATAAGTAAGATGATCGGCACAAATTTGATATGATGGTCAATTTTCTTCAGAAGAAAAGAAAGCAAAATGGTGGCGACAAATGAAATCGCGACAATAATTAAAATCTCTAAACAGAAATATCCGAAAGTGTCTATACCAAAACTGTTATTATAGACGATAAAGTTAAAGAATATTACACCAAAAATATCTGACAAGCTACTTTCGTAGATAATAAATTCTTTTTGACTTGAAGATAGGTTTCTTACACTTGGGATGGCAATGGCGCTGCTTATTACACAAAAAGGAATGGCATTCATCAGGCTGTCTTTGTAGGAATAACCGCCGTAATAATGCAATAAATAAGCTAGAGAAAAGGCCAAGACTATCAATGGGAGAAATGCGCCCAAAGAGGATTTTTTTATGAGACCAATTTTAGACTTGTTAAGTTCAAGTTCCAACGAGCCTTCCAATACGATAAGAATAAGTCCAATTGTGCCTAGTATCGGTAATGTGGATGAAAGGTCGGGAATGTCTATACTAAATAAGAACGTAGCTTCCCTAACGACCCAACCTAATAGCAGTAGTAATATCACCGACGGTATTTTAGTCCTCGCTGCCGTAAGGTCAAATAAATAAGCAACCAGCAACAAGAGACAAAGTGCAATTATTATTGTCATAGAAAATTTTATTTTTTTTTTTATGTTTTATTGGATGACCGGCAACAGTGATGGAAGCAGCCATGCGGAAATATAGTACATTTGATTGTCAAAACATAAAAATTAGTTTAAATATCAAAAATTAGTTTCCATTTGTTAATTTCATCTTTCTAACTATAATTGCACTGTTTGTTTTATTATTGGATTACCGATTTGATAATTAATCTAAATATTTCTCCATTATCAAACGGGCTTTAAAATAACACAATGCAGATTCAGCACCCTGATTGATGTTAATGCACTTGTCCTCCAGTCCGTCGTAAGACGCTCCATTTTCAGGATTATACATAATTTGCTGAAGATGGTTATTGCCCAAAAACCAAATAAAAGCCAGTTTCAGCTGATCTTTGTATTTTCTGTTTCGGGTTACCTCATTAAACAAATCTAAGGCGATAATTGTTGTGGCCACCTCAATGGGTTGTTCCCCATAAAACGTCCTTTCATTCTCTTTTTTAAACCAGCTTCTGTTTGAAACCACTTTTAATTGGCCTTTCATAAAATAATGGGACAATAAAAAATCAAAGGTGGTTAAGGCGATTTTTTTATATTTCATTTTGCCGGTAACCAGATAGCTATACATCATGGCCTCGGGCAACACATTATTGGCATAGGTCATGTAATCTTCATACCAGCACCAATTTACTTCCGAGTTGATGTGATAATGGCGCAGTAATTCATCGGCCAGTTTTTCAATATGCTTCTCAATCGCTTCTTCTTTATAGGTTGAATAATAATTATATAAGCCTTTTATGGCATAGGCCATAGCCCGCGGAGAGCTGATGTCATCAAGTCTCACAATTGCCCTATCCCAGCATTTTTTTGCCCTAAGCACAATTTCAATTGGCAGTGTGTCCTTATGGGCCACTACAGTTCCCAAACTCCACAATGCCCTTCCATTGGCATCCTCCAAATTGACCTCGCCATTCTGCTTTGTCAATTGATTTTCGGAGTCCTTGTAGTTATCAAACCAACCGCTTTCCCTTTGGATATCCTCAATATATTTCAGATAAATGTTTGCCATTATCAAGGTGTCATCATCCGGGAAAAGTTTATGGTACATGACCATATCAATCAGCGCCCTTGCATTGTCGTCAAGCGTATATCCGGATTCCGGATCTGGTTCTGAAAATTTTGAAAACTGGAGTATGCCAAGGTCTGTTGTCAGTTTTTTGATGTGATCCATTTTTATCGGCGGCAAATTGAACCTCAAATCTTCTTCTCTATTTGTTAAAGCACCGAACATTGATCCATATTTAATGGCAATATTTTCCCATGTTGGACCATGTGATAGCGAAAAGGCATTTTTTCCCATCGCAATTCGCTCCTCTTTATCTTCAATAAGCCGCAGGATTGCTTGTCGGAATTCTTCAGGCTTGTCAAATGCGGTCAATAGAATTCCGGCATTGCGTTCAAGAGCTTCAATGGCATGGGGTATTGGTGTGGAAATAACGGCGCAGCCGCAACTCATGGCATACGCAAAAGTACCGCTCACCGCTTGATTAGGATCCTTGGAGGAAAACAGGTAAATATCCGATAATGTTAAGTATTCCAGCAGTTCTTTCAATTCGAGATATTCATTGATGAACACAACATTGTTTTCCAATTTTAATTCATCTACAAGGCCAATGAGCAAATTGCGATATTTTTCCCCTTCATGTAGGATGATTTCGGGATGGGTTTTGCCGATTATGAAATAAACAATCTTGGGATGCTTCGTAACGATTTCTGTCAGGGCGAGCAGTGTCGTTTCAATATTCTTATTTTCGCTGATGAGCCCAAAAGTGGACAGTACAATTTTGTCCGTATAACCATACTTGATTTTTAACTTTTCTTTTTGCTCCCATAGGACGCTGTGGTTACCATGGGGGATTATTAGGGTTTTAGTCATGGAACAACCGTAATCGCTAATCAAAATATCTTGCGATTTTTTGGTAAGCACTATTATTCTGTCGGACAAATCGGTTATCGCATGAACTATTTTTTTTCTCTTTTGGTCCGGTTTGGGTAATACGGTATGAAAAATAGTGGCGATTGGTTTGTTTAAAGCCAATATAAAGGCCAGGACATAATCGCCATATTCACCACCAAAAAGGCCAAATTCATGCTGGATGCAAACCAGACCGATGTCTTTTCGTTCGTTTATTTTTTCGGCTATAATTTGGTACTCCTCCAATTTGGAAGAATTTAAAGTATAGGTGACCTCCTGACCGTAATTGCATTGGTTTTTTTCGTTTTGCAAAGCGCATATTTCGATGGGTAATGTGTCGCCAAATACAGTTTTTATCGCATTAACTATGTCACTTGAAAAAGTCGCTAATCCACATTCTCGCGGGGGATAGGAGCTTACAACCAGCATTTTTATTCCTTTTTCAAATTTCATTTCAGTGATTTTTTAAGGTTGTTTTCTTAATTCAAGAAGCAATTCGTTAATGTCCATTTTTGCTACTGCAATATGCGTGTCAGCGGCACCATAGTATATATAGAGGTCGTTTCCAAATTGTGCATAACCTGTGGGAAAAACGATGTTGTTTACCACGCCTTCTTTTTCCCATTGTTTAGTGGGGGAAAAAAGTGGATAGGGCAATCTGGAAATTTCCATTTCAGGTTTATCCAAATGCAATAAGGCGGCTTTTGCGTGGTAAATTTTTCCCGTCGTTGTTTCATGAACGCCATGATAAATTAATAGCCATCCATCGGGCGTTTCGATCGGCGGTACTCCGGCGCCGATATAATTCATTTCGTATGGATCTTTCGGATCCAAGATAATGTGGTCGGTTAAATTCTGTAGATAATCCTTCCAAAAGTCAAGAGTCAATTGTTTCCAGTCGTCAAATTTCACAATTTGGATTCCTGGCCAGATTCTGTGCAGCAGGACAAATTGGCCATTTATTTTTCTGGGGAATAACACCACATCTTTATCCCTTAACAATCGAGTCTCGTCTCCTAATACTCCTATTTGGGCAAATAGATTGTAATATTGATGGTATTTGGGGTTTAATTTAGTTTCATCACTACATTTAACGTGACTTTCATATTCCTCATAGTTAACTTGGGGTGTAATGATTCCGTGTTTTTCAAAAAGGATTAAATCTTTAGACGTGGCAAGCGCCCCCATGGCATTTATACCGTCAAAAGCAGTATAGGTTATGTAAAAGGAATCCTCGATCTTTACAATTCGCGGATCTTCAACTCCCTGTTTCTCATAATCAAAATCTCTCATAATCAACGGTTTTTCCATTCGCTCCACAATTCTCGTAGGGCCATCCGTTCTGGCGTAGCCCACGGTGGAGAAATTTCCGGTCTGGACTGCCCGGTACAGTATGTGGAGCGCGTTTCCATCCTGATAAACTGCAGGATTTAAAACTCCGTTATTTTCAAATTCGAAATTGGTGGGACTCAGTAAAATACCAAGTTTTTCTATAGTAACCATAATTTGATATTTTGCTTTTTGATCTGTCTTCTTTCTGTGCCCTATTTCTTCTGCTCGCGTGATTTTTCCCTTTCCAATTTTCGGAAATATCCTCGAAACAGGAAATTGTGTTTTAAGGCTTCTAAATTCTCATTCAGCCGTATGCTCGCTTGATTCACATTTATCATCGTAGAATCAATTTTTTGCACCAATCCGGGGTCGTTGGAAAGGTAATTCAGCGCCCCTTTGCCGTCTTTTATGTTCAATATGGTTTTATTGACATTGGTAATAGCTTTATTTATCTCGACACTTGAGTCGTCCAGGTTGTTAACTATGGTTCTGATGTTATTGGCTACAGCCGTATCTCTTAGAATACCGATAACATTATCTTTATTGTTTAAAGCTGAAATAAGTCTATTCAGATTAGATATCGATTCGGAGGTTTTTTCACTCGAGGTTTTCAAATGGCGCATGGTTATTTTTAGGTCCCGTGCCATATCCATATCTTTGACTAATAGGCCCACCGTCCCTTCGCCTTTGTCGATGTCATCTGTGATTCTAAGCAAATTTTCGGTAAGTTTCGCCGCATTTTTGTTTGTTTTTCCAAGTGTATTTAAAATGTCATCGGTACGGATGCGATTCAAGGAGGTGATTTTATCTCCTGGTTCTACAGGAGGTGCAGTTCCTTTTCCCGGTATGATGTTTATGATCATGTTTCCCACAAGTCCGTCGGAACTTATGGTGGCAATGGCGTCTTTGTTGATGTGTTTAAATATGTTTTTGTCGATAATCATATCCACTTGAATACTGGTGTCACCAATCATTTCGATATTTCTTACCGTTCCAACATTTACACCGGAATAACGTACATTGTTGCCTAATTGCAAACCATTTACATTATTGAAGACGGCTTTAAGATGATTTGTTTTTCCAAACATTTTTTGTTTATCGCCAATGAAATATGTGGCTAAAACAAAAATTAATAGTCCAATTATAACAAAGAGACCGAGACTTATTTTTTGCGATGTCGTTTTTTCCATGATTGCAATTATTTAAAGAAAGCTTGAACCTTAGGATCTGTCGAGGTCGATAGTTCAGCAAAAGTGCCTTCCGCATAGTTGATGCCGTCGACGAGCAAAATCATTCTATTCGAAATTACTCTGGCACAATCGACATCATGCGTAATAATAAGAGATGAGGTGTTGTATTTTTGTTGGATTGATTTCATCAGGATCAATATTTCCTTTGCCGTTATTGGATCCAGTCCCGTTGTTGGTTCATCATAAAGAATAACTTTTGGTTGTAGGATTAAGGTTCTGGCTAGGGCAATCCTGCGTTTCATTCCGCCTGAAAGTTCTGCAGGCATCAAGTTTATGGCATGTACTAAACCTACGCTCTCCAAAGCTTCCATTACGAGTGCTGTCGTGTCTTTCAAGACTCCGAATTTCTTGGTATGGCGTCGCAACGGAAATTCCAAGTTTTCCCGAACCGTCATTGAATCATAAAGTGCGCTTCCTTGAAAAAGGAAGCCAATTTCTGTTCGGAGCTCGTCTAACGAAGATCGATTGAGCTCGGAAATATTTTTACCCATGACCATAATGCTGCCGCTGTCGGGTCTTTCCAGTCCAACGAGGCATTTAATCATAACTGATTTTCCGGAGCCCGATTTGCCCATGATCACCAAATTTTCCCCTTCGTACAGCACCATGTTAAAACCATTAAGCACGTGATTGTCACCATAACTTTTTCTCAAGTCCTTGATTTCTATAATGGGTTTGCTATTTGGTACGGTTGCAGTCATAATCAGTTATAAATCATAAAAAATATCGGTCACGAAAACGGCTATAAAGTCAATAATGAATAGGAGCATAGAGGTAAACACGACCGCCGAGTTAGCGGCAAGGCCAACACCCGCCGTGCCTTTTTTGCAATAATAGCCCTTGAAACAGCCCACTAAGCCAATGGCAAACCCAAAAAAGAACGTCTTGATTGTAGCTGGAATCAAATCACCAAACTCCAAGGCATTAAAAACCTGGTTGAAGTACAATAAAAAAGACACATGACCTTTTACGTTTTCTACGAGATAAGAGCCGAAAAGGGATATCGCGTCGCCAAAAAAAACCAATATGGGAAGCATGAATGTCGTTGCCATGATTCGGGTAACAACCAGATATTTGAATGGATTGGTCCCGGATACTTCCATAGCGTCAATTTGTTCCGTAACTCGCATAGAACCTAACTCGGCGCCAATTCCGGAGCCAATCCGGCCAGCACAAATAAGTGCCGTAATAATGGGGCCAATCTCCCTTATAATTGAAATGCTCACCATCGATGGCATCCAAGAAACCGCTCCAAATTCCTGCAGGGTGGGGCGCGATTGCAGCGTAAAAACCAATCCGATGATAAATCCTGTAACCGCAACAAGGAGCAGGGAACGATTCCCCATATTGTAGCATTGACGGAGAAACTCCTTAAACTCCATCGGACGCCTAAATGACTCTCTAAAAAAACGCCCGGCGAAAAAGGAAAGCTCACCGATTTCAAGTAAAAAAGATTTGATAATTCCGATTATTTTAAAAACAGCATTCATAGGCATCATGAATTAATTTCAACAATGAAGCGCTACTCAAATATACGTACTATTATGCTGATTATCAGATATTTCAGTTGTTGTTAGTCTGCTTTTTTGATGGTTTTGTCGATAAAAGGGAGATAAGGAAGGGACGGCAAAACATTTGATACATAAATTCTTATAAAAGATGCCATCGGGAAAATGTAAAGCGTTTTTTATTAACGAAAAAACTGAGGGGATCAAAAGATAGCAGGTCGGATAGGATGGCCCAGAAGCCAAATTGAAACTCTATTTTTTTAGTCAATCAGCAAATCGCTGATATCAATCCGGTTGCTTTCGTGGGGAATGGTATTGCAGGTAATGATTTTCGCGGCGCCTGCATCCTTAATTTCCTGGAAAGCATTTGATGCAAAAACGGCATGAACGCCGATACAAATCGGAGGATTCATCCCCGCGGTTTTCAGATGGGCAATAGTCTCAATCATGGTTCTGCCCGTGGAAATAATGTCATCGACCAAAACGGGAATGTGGTCTTTGTAGCGGTCAAAATGAGGAATGGAAACTTCCACTGCGCGATCGCCATGACGTATTTTTGTTAAAATTATATAGGGAGCATTGGCATTATTTGCTACTTCGGATACCCATTGTTCGCTTTCGGCATCCGGGCCAATTAATAGGGGGTTAGCAATATTGTATTTTATCCATGCCGATATATGATTTGCCGCATGTGCGACTTTTGTAGGTATGCTGTAAATTTCGGATAGCGATTTTCTCCGGTGCAAGTGGGGATCAATCGTGATTAAAGAATCTGCGAAGCCCGATATTAGCATCGCAAAATACGTAGAAGTGAGGCTTTCCCCTGGATTAAAAACGGTGTCTTGACGCATATAAGAAAGGTAAGGAGCAATTAGGCAAATGCTCTTCGCACCCAATTCTTTCGCTGTTTTGGCCAAAAAATAGACGGCCAGCAATTTACTGTCGGGTTGATGAAGTGTGCAAACCAGAATCGCTTTTTTATTCTTTACACTTGACAGTATCCTAAGGTAGGTTTCCCCATCGGGAAACTTTCGCATTTCAAGCATGCCTTTTTCAGCGCTTTCCTTTTGTGCAAGTGCGTCGGTAAGCTCTTCATTTCCGGGCATTGCAAAAAAAATTTTTTTCATGATATTGACTCTAATAAAATAATATCCGTTTCCGTTTTCATATACTCTATTGCATAATTCAATTCCCCTTCCGTTTCGGCATAGATGCAAAAAAGTACATCTTCTTTTTTTACTATCGTATTTAGAGGTGTCAGAAGCAATACCCCAGCTTTAGGATCATGCGGAGCCCCTGCAAGCTTAGCTATTTTAGCAAGTTTTCTGTTGTCAATTTCAGTTACGATTCCTGATTTTTCCGCATGAATGTCAATCTTATAAGGTGCAAATTCAGGTTCTTTGAATCCGCCCTGGGCTTTACAGATGCCCATGAATTTTTCGTACGCTTTGCCTGAGGAAAGGATTTTTTCGGCCGTATCCAATCCGTTTTCCTGTGGATGGTTATTTACCAAATCAATAATGCTACCCGCTATATATAAGGCTTTCTTTCTCAAATCTTGCGGTGCATTTTTCTCATTTCGCAATACGCTCAGCACATCCATCGCTTCCAATGAGGGGCCAATTCCCCTGCCTATGGGTTGCGAACCGTCTGTGAAAAGTACTTTTACTTCTATTCCAATCGCTTTCCCGACTACATGAAAATAATATCTCAATTTTTCTGCGTCTTCTTCCGTTCTCACCTTGGCGGTTTTTCCAATCGGAATATCAATAACAACATGGGTAGAACCTGCTGCAGCTTTTTTGGACAGTACAGATGCAATCATCTGCCCTTCGCCATCTACGTCAAGGGCTCGTTCCACGCGGATTAAAATGTCATCTGCCGGACTCAATTTAATCGATCCGCCCCATACAAAGCAACCGTTTTCCTTTTCAACCACTTTTCGGATTTGCTTGATAGAAAGGTTGACTCCGGTCATTGTTTCCAGAGTGTCTGCCGTTCCTGCGGGGGAAGTAATGGCGCGGGATGAGGTTTTAGGAATGGTGAGACCGAACTGGGCTATGATAGCGACGACGATTGGCGTTGTGCGATTACCGGGAAGCCCGCCCACAGAATGTTTATCTACCACAATTGTATTATTCCAGCTGAGTTTCTGTCCGGAGTTTACCATGGCCTGTGTAAGCCCGATGATTTCATGTATGTTGAGATTGTCTCCCGCGCAAGCGGTGATGAAAGCGGCAATTTCAATATTGGAATACTGCCCCTTCACAATATCATCAATAATGTTTTGAAGGGCCTCGTAATTTAATTCTTTTCCATACATTTTCGCACGAATGCTTCGCATAGAAATGACAGGCTGGACATGCGAAAAGCTGACTAGATCACCATCTTTTGCATTTAAATCTTGCCAAGCACTTTCAGATAATCCGGCTTTCCCTGCTTTCAGAATGCCATCGGTAATAATATACAAAGTAGCTATTAAAGATTTACCTTTTACCGTTATCAATACCCTGTTAAGCGCCTCAAAACCTTCAGATTTGCATATGTGGCAGTCCTTGCGCATGAATACAACATGTTCTTTTTGGGTATCGATGCCAAGGTGAACCAGTTTTAAGGTGTTGAATTTGGTTTCCGTTCCGGTCATTTTGAATGAGTTTTAAAATTTAAATAAAAAAGGGCAGTTTTGAATGACAAAAAGTGCTCCTCAATAAGCGGATAGCGAATTCGATAAATAGATTAAAAGTCAGTCGCAACAAAGGCCTTTAATTAGGTATAGGGCTAGTAAAAATAAAGGCAGACTAATGTGATTGTTTCTCAATTCTCATACAAGCGGAGTCGGTTTCTAACTGCTGTCAATTCCTTTTTTAGGGTGTCTATTTTTTGCAGCAAATTGAAAACAACATCTATGCCTTCAAGATTGACTTCCAATTCTTGGTGCATTCGAATCATTTTCTCAATTTCATAAATCGAATCCTGATGAACATATTGCATTTGCTCCACCGTTTGGATCTCAATCAAACCAATTTCATTTAAATTGGCGAAAAAGGAGAGGTCAACGTTATAATGGGAACATAAGGTTTCTAGAGGGATGAAGTTTTCTGTGCTCATAAGGTCCTTAACTTAGAAAGTTCGATGAATAGTTCCTTCTCTTTTTCAGAAAGGTCCGTTGGAATTTGTATCTGATAAGTGATGTACAGGTCACCAAATTGGCCTTCGTTTTTATAGACAGGAAATCCTTTTCCTTTCAGTTTTACTTTTGTATCATTTTGGGTTCCCGGGGCCACTTTTAGTTTTACTTTTCCATCAAAGGTATCGACGGTAATTTCGCCCCCTAGTATGGCAGTATAGAAATCCAAAGGAACGGTCGCGTACAGGTTATTTTTGTCCCGTTTGAAATTAGTGTGGTTTTCTATGGTGAATGTGATGTACAAATCTCCCTTTGGGCCACCGCCGGATCCTTCCGCACCATGTCCGGTTATTTTTATTACTTGCCCATTTTCTACACCAGCGGGAATGGTAAGGCGAATGTTTTTTCCGTTAATGGTTAAAGTACGTTTGTGGGTGGTATAAACGTCCTTTAGGTCGAGGTGCAATTCAGCATTAAAGTCCTGCCCCTTAAACTGGCTGCTGCGGCGGCCGCCACCTCGGGCAGAGCGGCCTCCAAACATAGATTCAAAGAAGTCGGAGTAATCGCCACCGCCTCCAAAGCCTGCAAATCCCCCTTGTTGACCGCTTCCTTGATATTGCTGTTGTTGCCTTTTTGATTTCTCAAACTCTTCCGCATGCTGCCAATTCTCGCCGTACTCATCATACTTTTTACGGTTTTCGGCATTGCTCAATACCTCATTGGCTTCGTTTATTTCCTTAAATTTTCTTTCGGACTCCTTATTGTTCGGGTTCAAATCAGGATGGTATTTACGGGCCATTTTACGGTATGCCTTTTTTATTTCGGCTTCCGTAGCTTTTTTGTCTACCCCAAGAACTTTGTAATAGTCTATAAATGCCATTTAGCTATTTTTTATAAGTTTGTTATTGTATGAAATTAGGCCTTTTGTTGGCTATTGCTTTTCACGCTTATGTTGTCCCATTTTATTTTTCCTCAGATTATCTGATGAAAAAAAGAGGCAAGTTTTTTGTAAATGTTGCTTACAATCATATTAATCGATTGCTGTCTTTAATTTGTCCGGCGGACGGTTTGTATCATTGTCCTCTGGTTGTTTTGCAATGAATTCTGCGAGGAAGAAATTTTTCTATCATAGTCTGGTGGGTATTATGAGCACGGGTTTTTTGGAATGTCGTATTACCTTTTCTGCAACACTACCCATAATCAAATGGGATATTCCGATTCTACCGTGGGTACCCAAAACGATTACATCAGCGTCCCATTCTTGTGCAACATTAAAAATCACTTCGTGTGGCTTTCCTTCTTCCAGAAAAGTCCAAACTTCATGGCCCTTAAATACGGTGTCAATGAGCATTTGCTGAAGCTTTTTGTAATCATTTTTAATGATTTCCGAAAATTCCTGCGGTGTAACGGCACCTTGTGTTTCAAGCATTGTTGAATCAATGACGCTCAGAAGCGCTATCTCGGCCTTTAATTGGAGTGCAAGCTGCAAACCGTGCAATGCTATTTTTTCGGCAGCGGGATCGTTATCAATCGCGATCAATATTTTTTTTATTTTATCCATGCCGTCTAGATTGTTTTATAATTGCTGGAACATGATGTTTTTAGAGGTTGGGGGCTAGCCCATTTTGTACAAATACACTATCAAATTTAATCATTTTTTGACGGATTAAATATAATAAAGTGTTTTATTTCAGAGTTTTACGTCACGAATAAAAAGCCGATCGCTTGGTTTTTTATGGGGGGGCGGCACATGTAATTATTTCCGATGCAAAATGAATCACTTAATCGAGAAGTCGGTAGATCGTGATTACAAGAATGACGATCATAATCGCGGAATAGATCGATTTATTGTGCCTAGCAAGCCAATTGGGAAGGTAAATGTCAAAATTATCTTTTGTAGAATCGGAATATTTGCGAGCTATAATGGTTAGTGGGCAATAGAATTTAAATAGTAATAGGACGATACCTTCCAAAATGATCAATGCATATCCAATCCAAAGCCAGTTATCCAGTTTATCTGCAATAACCGCATACAACATATAAAAAATAACAAAATTGAAAAACAGCCAGATCAAAGTATGTATGATCTTAATAAGCGTCAGTTTATTTTTCATTTTTGGGATATTTTTTGTGCATTGTCGATTTTGACAAATAAAATCAAATCAGCGCCTTGGTATTCGAAGTATTTGAAAATAAAAACGCCTAGAGGGGAGATATTAATGCCTAATTTCATTAGAGGAAAAATTGTGTTTTTAGATCCACAATTGTTCGGTTCTGTTGATTTTTGAGTCCCGTTTCTTTTTCAGGTCAATAAGATAGGACTTGTATGCTATGAATTCTTCATCTTTTGGGTTAATCTGAACCACAAAATTTATTTTCCCCAATAAATGTTCCAGGAAATTGGCTTGATTGATTTCTTTGTACTCGCGATGCTCGTCAATGCCAAATTTCTTGATGTAGTACATTGCTTGTCGCAGTTCGTTACGTTTATGGAATACGACTTGGGGTTTTTCGTTGACAACGATGCCGGTAACGGTCTGTCTTCTGTCTGGCGTCATTAATTTGGTTTTGCTTGTATTGATTTTCAGCTCAAGTTTTTGGACTATTTCGGTAGCCTTATCAAGCATTTCGCTTTCATCAAAATCCCCAGAAAAACTGAGGTCATCCGCATACCGGGTATATCTTATTTTTCGTTGAATGCAATATTCCGAAATTGAAGTGTCTGCATCTTCAAAAATCAGGTTCGAAAGATGGGGACTGCTGGGCGCTCCTTGCGGCAAAGAGCCATCTCGAGTGCATAATTTGGCCAGCAAATCGGACAGGGCTTTGGTGTAGCCCAGATCGACAAATATTTTTTCGACACTTTCAAAGCTAATGGACGGGAAAAAATTTTCCAGATCCAAGGTAAATACTTTTGGTTGGTTTTTATGAAATTTCAGGTTTTCGATGAGGCTCACTTTCGGTCTATAGGCCTTGGCGAAAGGGCTAACACGACGTTTATATAGGATGTTTTTTAGGATCCATTGCTGAATTTCTTTCAAACTGGGCAGAGGCTCGGAGATTTGTCTTTTTTTACCGTTTTTTTTGAGGATTTCAAAATCCCGATAAAAATATTTGGTGTGCAGGGCCGCTTTTTTGAGGTATTCCTTTTTGTATCCTACCAGTCCCGACAGGTGCGAGGAATTATAGATTACTGGCACATCATTAGAAAACAGTATTTCGGCGTAATCCAAGCAGTGTTCTATATCCTGAGGACTATACCCCATTTTTATGGCTTCCTTTGTAAAGGCATCTTCGTAGTGTTCAAAATCCATAAGGTTACAATCGTTAATGGAGTGAGGACTTTTCTGTCTCTCACTCCAGTTAAGAATACGGGTTTAAAAGGTTCGGAGCTCTGCGGAGGGCCTTTTAAACCCAGTGCTTGAAAAAGCATTCAATTACAGAACAGTGACTCACTGCTCCAATGTTAGCTTAGCTAACAGTATCGGCAAAAATGAATTAGAAAGGCAATTCTTTCTGAAGAGGTATGTAAATTGTTTTCTTGTCCAATTTTGGGATTTTACTCTTCAAATCCTTTGAAATCCAATCTTCTTTTTTTCGTTTTCTCATTTTGGAAATGTCCATCCTTAAATTATTTAAACAAAAGGTCCGTATAAAGATTTTAAATTCGCAATTCATTAACTGACAGCGATTTATTGCTGATAATCTAAATTAAAGTTACAAAAAATAATTTAGGAAATGGATATGAAATTAAAAATGTTTTTAACAAGTTTCATTGGCGAACGATGTACTACCGGGGGGTGTAATCTGTTCTTTAATAAATTTTTTTGAATCGTTTGTGGGGAAAATAGGTCACGACGTTCAGTATAACTCTTGCGGTCCAATAGGATAGCCAATTTAGGAAACCCGAAGAAACGGTGTTTCTTTTTTTAAGGGATTCCGGAGTTATCCTTTGGCATTGCGCTATGACGTCTTTGAGATGCGTGGAGTACGCACCTGAAAATGCGGGAGATTTAATTTCCACATTCATTTCCAGACTCCCGTAGGTGCTTAAATTATTCAGATTGAAGGAGCCAATGGTGCACCAGTAATCATCAACCACGGCGGCTTTTCCATGAAGTACGTTTTTATTCCACTCATACAATTCAATATTATTCTCAAGAAGGGTCGAGTATATATGGTAGGTAGCCCTTCTGGAAAGTGGGATGTCTGAAACTCCAGATAGGATCAATTTTATTTTAACCTTATTTCGCGCCGCTTTTTTAAGGGCATTATTCATTCTTCTGCCCGGAAGAAAGTAGCTCCCCACAATGATTATTTCTTTTTGTGCGCTATTGAAGGAATTAATGTAGGCATCGTAAATTTCGTTTTTCCTTTTCAACCAATCATTTTGAATTATACCGACAATCGTTTCTTCTTGAGTATTAAAAACGGACTCTAATTTTTTTTTGAACAGGTATCTTTTCTTGAAAAAGAGATCTCTGCAGAGCAACTGAAGTGCTTTTGCAATTTTTAAATCATTTACCTGCACGGAATAATCTAGCCAGGGTTTTTTTGACGCGGTCCCATGATATTTATTCGCAATGTTTATCCCTCCAATTAAAATAACACGTGCATCGGCGACCACCACCTTATGGTGCAATCTTCGGCCAATATAAAAAGAGTTTGCGGAAAAGAAGGGCGAAAAAAGGCGGAAATTGATTCCAAGGTTTTTAAGATCGACGATCACTTCTTTTGAAAAGGAATAGGAGCCAAAACCATCCAGCAAAATATATATTTTTACCCGACGTGAAGCTGCTTTTTTTAATTCTTCTAAAATTTTATTGCCTGTTGAATCATTTCTGAAAATATAAAATTGCAAGTGGATTTCATATTTAGCGTCTTGAATAATATGTTCCAATCTTGAAAAATAGTCAGCTCCGCTGTGTACTAATTCCACGCTTTCGGAAGAAGCGCTAAAGTAATTATTAATTGGCATAGTCTTTTTTTGATTTGACCCCTTTTATCAATAGAAATTCCAAAAGATTTTCGGTATCCAATGTACCTACCAGTTCATTATTTTCCATGACCAGCATCAAATTGCTTTTGTTTTTGTAAATTAATTCAAACACGTCTTCCAAAAGTGTTTCCACGTCCAGATAAATCAGGCTTTTGTTCATGGCCGAATGAATTAAAAAATTTTCACCTTCTTCGGAAAGGGCCACTATAATTTGGTCTCGATTTAATGTCCCTACCGGCTCGTTGTTCTCCGTGATCAAAAAAATCTTCGATTGGGAGTCCAACAACAAATCAATTGCTGTTTTTATAGGCTCAGCAGCATCAATGGTAGTAAATTGTTTCATTAACACATCTCTTACTCTGTAGCCTTTCAGGGAATACTTGGAGTCGGCATATTTACTTTCCATCTGTGCGCCCATAATTACAAATACGCCAATGAAAATCAGAAAAGGGTTGTATAAAAAACCTAGTAGTATAAATCCCATTGCCAAAAACTGCCCTATTCGTGCCGCTATTTTTGTCGCCACATGTCTTTCAAATTTAAAAGACAATATTGCTCTTAGTATCCTTCCTCCATCCATGGGGAAAGCGGGAATCAAATTAAAAACGGCCAATAAAATATTCACGATGAAAAAATTAAGGAAAAAATTACTGGCATTTACACCAGCGGACAATTCTTGAGCCAATGCCTCGGAAGTTGACGGAAAGTCAATAAATAGTCCCGTTATGAAGGCCAGAACAATATTGACCAACGGACCAGCCAAAGTGACTATCAATTCCTCCTTTGGTTTCTCGGGAAGGCTCTCCAGTCGCGATACCCCGCCGATGGGCAGGAGGGTAATGTCTTTTGTTTTAATATTAAATGATTTTGCAGCGAAGGAATGGCCAAGTTCATGCAAAAACACGGTTACAAAAACACAGACAATAAACAATACAGACCAAGCTATTTGCATTGCATTGTAGCCTGTCCTATAATTGATGTAAATAATAAATGCTATGAGTAATGTAAATGTCCAATGCACAAATATGCCGATGCCCCCTATCGTTCCCAGTTTGAGTGATCCTTTCATTTTTTTAATTTTTTAATTCAATTAGTTTTAAAGGAATTGTAAAAAAATGCACAATTGATAAAAAAATCAATAAATTGTAGGTTGGCTGCGGGAATTGGGGTTTCCTTATATTTACACTAAAAATACGACATTTTTTTTAAGAATCAGAGAAATAAAAGGTGAAGATAGAAATTGTTTTCTTCATTTTAAGGGCATAGGTTATAAAGTAGTTTGATTTTGTTGCATTCACAATTTCTCAAGGATAAATGTAGCGGTCACCAAAAAAACATTATTGTCCAATAAAGAAAGGGAAAGTCAACAAAGTAACACAGGATGACTTTCTAAACCATTAAGTCAAATTTTTATTACTGATGCGGTTGTCCTGATAGGTAAATTTTGAGGCAAAAATGGTTGAGCACCACAATCAGTGAATTTTCCATACGGCCTATCTTTATTTGATTCGCACAAGATTTTAATTTTTTAATTGACGCCGCAAGCGCATCCGTTTTTTACTTTGGGTCCAACCTTTTTTTCTTTATATAAAAATAGATGCTGAATGAATATGCAATAATAAAAATAATAGCCGTTAAGGAGTTGACTAAATCCTCTGGCAGATTGATTCCGGTAAGTTTTAAAATTAGAAAATGGATATAAGAATTGCTGTTGTCATTATAGCCTAAAAGCCGTCTTACTTCCCAATGCCAGTCGGTCATCGGGCAATAGCCAAAGCCGTACCATATTCCTAAAATAAACCACGAAAAGGCAGTAAGCGATAATGTAATTAAATTGGCAAACCTCCAGCGGGGAATAATCCAGCCAAAAACGTTAAACAGGATAAAGATGCTGTGAAAGAAAAAGAAAAAATAATCGATAAGATGAAGAAAGAGGCTGCTCATGATGACTGGATTATTTACTCTTTACTTATTTTTTGTTTGAGAAGTTTTTAATTTGGTTTTCAAAATATTTTCCTACATCGAATAAATGGATTGAAATGCTCTTAAATATTAAAAAAATAATCCAATTAACGATTCATAAAACCCTTTTCTATAGGTTACTACCGTTATTGACATTTTTCATTCTGTTTATCCATTTCTCTATTTCAACTGCCCAAAACACGATACTTGATGCCAGCAGAGTAATTAGCAGTTCGTATAGGTTAAGTGGCTTGGTCTTGAAAATGACATTTAGAAAAGGTACGTATATTATCATCATTTGAAGTGCAACTGAAAGAAGCAAAGCAGCAATAAGCGGCTTGTTTGAAAACAGCCCGATTTTAAAAAGAGAGTCCCTTTCAGAACGAATGGCCACTACATGGCCTAGCTGACTGAAGCAAATATAGGTGAAAGCAATTGTTTGCCAATGGGAATTTGCATTGTCTATTGCCCAAGCTTGAATTCCCAGTGTTGATATACCCATTAAAAAGCCAACCCATAAAATATGTTTTGCCATACCGCCAGCAAAAACACTTTGTTGTGGATTTCTTGGAGGCCGCTTCATAATATTTGATTCTGCAGGTTCTGACGCCAGTGCCAGTCCGGGCAAACCGTCGGTTATTAGATTTACCCAAAGGATGTGTATCGCTAACAAAGGAATTGGTAATCCAAAAAACGGGGCCAGAAATATTGCCCATATTTCGGCTGAGTTTCCAGTCATGATATACTTGATAAATTTCAGAATATTGTCAAATATTTTTCGCCCGTACATCACAGCAACAACGATTGTGGAAAAATTGTCGTCCAGCAAAATCATATCCGACGCTTCTTTGGAAACTTCGGTTCCGTTTATTCCCATTGCTATACCAATATCCGCGTTTTTAAGCGCTGGCGCATCGTTTACACCATCGCCGGTCATCGCAACAAATTGGTTTCTGGCCTGCAGTGCTTTGATGATTTTTAATTTTTGCTCAGGATTTACCCGTGCATATACGCGAACTTTTTCAACAATATTTTCAAACTCCGTGTCTAATAAGGAAGCAAGTTCTACGCCGTCCAACACTAAATCCTCTTCGGAAGTGATTATTCCCAGTTGTTTGGCAATTGATTTTGCAGTGAGCTTATGATCTCCGGTAATCATTATGGGAATAATACCCGCTTGTTTACACTCGGACACTGCCTGTTTCGCTTCCTCCCTTGGTGGATCAATCATTCCTGCAAAACCTATCAAGGTTAATGAGGATTCTATTTCGTCGAATTTCAGGGTTTTAGGCAGAGCGTCCATTTTTCTCATGGCATATCCGATCACGCGATAGCCTTGCTCCGCCATATTATTGGCTTTAGATTGAAATTCATCAATAAGTGGCTTTTGATTTACTACTAATTTATCTAATAATAGGTCTACTGCACCTTTAGTAATTGAAATTATTCCGTTTTCAGTTTGATGCAAAGTAGTCATGCACCTTCTGGTAGCGTCAAACGGTAATTCGGCAATTCTTGGAAATTTTTTTTCGAGTTCAGTTTTTATTATATTTTTATTGAAAGCAAATTGAACAAGTGCCACTTCAGTTGAGTCGCCTAGCCATTTCCCGTTTTCGCTTTTCGAAACGTCATTGTTCAATGCCATCATATGAAGCAAATCTTCATTTTTGGGAAAAACTGATGTTGAATCTATAAGGGGAGCCTCATAAACTTCTTGTACAGTCATTTTATTTACCGTCAGTGTTCCCGTTTTATCCGAGCAAATATAAGTTACCGAACCCAGGGTTTCAACGGCAGGTAGTTTTCGGATAAGTGCACTGTTTCGAGCCAATTGTTTGGCGCCAAAGGCCAGTGTAATTGTTACTAATGCAGGCAATGCTTCGGGAATGGCTGCTACTGCCAATGAGACGGAGATTAAAACCATATTTAAGAGTGCTTCTCCTCGTAACCAGCCTAGTGCAAAAATCACGGTACAAATAATGAGAATCACAATTGATAACCGTTTTCCAAAAGCAGTTAATCTCTTTTGCAAAGGGGTTGCTATTTCATCGGTTTGAATCATTTTGGCAATCTTACCCAATTCGGTGTTCATTCCGGTCGCCGTAACGTAGGCGGTGGCCCTACCGTTTGTGACAAAAGTTCCCTTGAAGCCCATGTTAGTGCGATCGCCAAGGCTGTACTCTCCTGGGGGAAGTGTGTCGATGTTTTTTACTACATTCTGGGATTCACCGGTCAGTGCCGACTCATCTATTGTTACTTGGTGGGTTTCTATAAAACGTATATCAGCGGGCACCACATTGCCGGTTTCAAGCAAAACTACGTCTCCGGGCACTAAATCGGCGGCAGGAATTTCCATGGTTTTTCCTTCCCGTAAAATGAGGGCATAGTTTGCGGCCATTTTCTTTAAGGCTTCCATTGCTTTTTCTGCCCGATACTCTTGCATAAATCCCACAATTGCGTTGAGAATAATTATGGCTAGAATGATTATAGTGTCTGTTAAATCACCAATGAGACCTGAAATGACTGCTGCCAGAATCAGGATAAGAATCATAAAATCGGTCAGCTGATGAAGCAGCATTTGCAGAACCGTCTTCTTAGCTTTGTCCCTGATCTGATTTTTTCCATATTCAACTAAGCGTTGCGAAGCAATTAAATTATCAATGCCCGAAGGGCTAGTATCTAACAGTCTGGATATTTCAGAAAGGGGTAGAAGGTGCCATTTCATCTGTGTTAATTTTGAATTTAAAATTTGCCTTCAAAAAGTGACAATTTTGCGAGAACATAAATCATATAGAGTATGATTAGGATTGTTGCTTCAATTCTTGAAATTCCCCTCTTGGTTGCCAAAAAAATCAATACCAATGATGTTATTATAAACAAAACAGGTAAGTCGAATTTTATCAGATTACTCTCCATCGAAATGTTAGTAATTGAACTTGCCAGGCCAATTGGTACAAGGATATCAAAAATTGTACTGCCAATGATATTTCCTAGGGACATTCCGGGTGATTTTCTCAATGCCGCGCCAACGGATACTGATAGTTCCGGTAAACTTGTACCAAGGCCAATAATCACAATCCCTACAAAAGATTGTGTAATTCCCCATTTCTCAGCAAAATGCAATGCATTGGAAACCACAAAATGCGATGAAACAATCAGCAATGCGAAGCCAAACACAAGGAACACAGCCAACATTATTGGTTTATAGTGCTGTATTATCACATTTTTACCTGCTTCCTTCGAGTCAGTTTTCAACAGAACTATATAATAAATCAAGTACGTAACCAATAGTAAAAAACCGTCAGTTTTTGAAATTTCCCCATCAAATCCAATGGCAAATAACAGCAACATAGCGGAAATGAGTGCAATGCTGTTACGAATCAACTCTTTTTTGGTGGTAGTGAAGTTTAACAGCAAACCGGATAAACCAAGAATAATACTTATTTGACTTATAGAACTCCCGATTGCATTTCCGGTAATGATTCCCGAGGATTCAATTCCTTTTAGTTGTAGTAAAGCTGCATTAACTGAAACAAAAACTTCGGGCAAATCTGTTCCTATTGACAAAATTGCAAGCCCCACAAATGCGTGGGAAAGATTAAAGCGATTGGCAATTCCAATGGCACTTTTGACCACCCATTTGGTTCCAAGCCACAACCCAATTAATCCCAATATGAAAATTAATCCCTCTACCATCTGAGTTTTATTTTAGTGCTGCAAGTTTGTTTTCACTATTTGGGGTTTATTATTTCATAAGATCATTTACCAGGAATTGTAAGCAAAGGAATTTGAATACGATAGGCCGTTCTTTTTGTTACGCTCTTATGAAATACCTTTTGCCATATTCCTTTCCTTTTTATCGGATTTACAACCAAGATGTCTTTATTATCAGCCATGTTTCTTCTAAAAGAGCCTTTGAAACTTCCTTTGGTTTTCCTTGATACTCTGGGTGAGGGGGTAAAAACCGATTTCAAAGCGAATGAAAGTATGATATAAAATAATTGAGGCATCCAAAAGTGCAGCCAGTTCTACGGCATAATTGATAACATAATCAGCTGCGATGGAAAAATCAGTGGGAACAAGTATCTTTTTTATAAATGTCATAATGCTTTCTAATTAGGGGATTTATATTTGCAAATACATTGTTAAATGGTTATATTTCAATTGTTTATCGATGTGAGATTCTTATTCGAATGTACGGTTTATTTGATGGTTTATCAAGGTTTTTTTTGTGTTTTTTGGGTTAGCTGTATCTAATATGTTTTAAGAAAATAATTATTTTGAATGGTCAGGCACATTTTAGATTTTGTCTTAAGCAAGTAAAAATGAGCCGCTCATTATCTCAAAAGTAGAAGTGCTACTAATTTAAAATAAAAATGCTATCTTGTTGTGCAAAGAATTAAAACAAAACTATGTTTTGGATAGTACTGAGGAATGCCATTTTAATTTGGATTAATTGCGTGTAATTAGGCACTTATTTAATTTGATTTTTTATAAGACTTTACATAAGGCTAAACATAAACGGAACGGTTCTCTATATTTTGACTTTTTATATTTGAAAAACGTAAACACAATGAGCTGCTTTTGTAATGTATACAATGGAGAAAGCATCATAATTTTAATTCAACCGACAATAATTATAGTAAATCATGAAAATAATCTTTATTTCAATTATTCTTCTCGCAACTGCTTTTGCTGGAATTGCCATTAAAATATTGGTAAAAAAAGACGGCAGGTTTTCCGGGACTTGCAGCAGCAACAATCCGTTAATACAAAATGGGGACGAGGCATGTAGCATTTGCGGGGCAAAACCTGACGAAAAATGTAAGTCTTAGTTCAGTTCTTTTATCCATTTTTTTAAGCTTTCGGATGAATATGTTTTCCAGATTCCGTGCTCGTCATAAATAAAATATACTTCCAGTTCTAAGTCTTTATTTACTTCTAAAAATTGTATCGACCTCTCCAATCCCATTACCATAAAAGCGGTGGCATATGCGTCGGCGGTAATGCCATCATCGGCAATCACTGTTGCGCTCAATAAATTCTGTTTGGCGGGGTAGCCAGTTTTAGGGTTGATGATATGGGAAAATTTCTGGCCGTTTTCTTCATAATATTTACGGTAATTTCCGGAAGTGGCAAGGGCTTTATCGTTTAAAATAATTACGGCTTCAAGTTCCCGTTCAGGGCTTTGTTTTTCATCAGGCTTATCGATTCCCACTTTCCAATTTTCATTTCCTTTTTTTCCATTGGCTTTCAGCTCCCCCCCCAGTTCAACTATGTAATTGTCGATTCCTTTGCTTTCAAGGAAATTCGACAAAACATCTACAGAGTACCCCTGGGCTATGGCATTAAAATCCAATTTAATTCCTGGTTTTGCTTTCAAAATTTTTTTTCCTTCAAGTTTCAACATTTTGTAGCCGACAAACTGGAGTAGACTGTCGATTCTGCTTCTTTCTAATGCCTTTTTTTCGGTAGCTCCAAATCCATAGGAATTCACCAAAGGTCCAACTGTAACGTCGAAAAGACCATCGGTTTTTTCTGAAACTTCAACCGATTTATTAAACACATCGATAAAATATTGGTCAACAAGCACAGGGCCGTCTTCATTATTGATTCTTGATATAATTGAGGAGGGAAGCCAAGTCGACATTGATTTGTCAATGTCTTTCAACAGCGAGTCGATGGCCGTTTTGTAATTGATGGCATCATCTGATAAATAGGAAATATGGTAGGTAGTTCCCTGTGCATTTCCTTCAATCTTAATTAGAGATTTCTTATTGGAGTTACAGCTTATAAATAAAGTGGATACGAGAATAAGGAATGGAAATTTCTTCATAAATTGTTTTTTTATCCTCCAAAATCATCAAAAGCAATATTTTCAGGCGGTACGCCAAGCTCGTCGAGCATTTTGAATACTGCGGCATTCATCATTGGCGGACCGCAAATATAATATTCGACATCTTCAGGCGCCTCATGATGCTTCAGATAATTTTCGTATAACACATTATGGATGAAACCGGTATACCCTGTCCAATTGTCTTCCGGCAGCGGTTCCGACAGCGCAATATTGTATTGGAAATTCGGGAATTCTTTTTCGATATCGCGGAATTGATCGGTATAGAAAACTTCCTTTGAAGATCTGCCTCCGTACCAAAAGGAAACTTTTCTGTCTCTTTCTTTTAGAGTATGAAAAATGTGAAATAAATGTGAACGCAAAGGCGCCATTCCGGCGCCACCGCCAATGTAAATCATTTCGTTTTTTGTAGGCTTGATATGGAAATCGCCAAAAGGTCCTGCAATATTTACTTTGTCGCCAGGTTTTAGTGAGAACACGTAGGAGGAGCAAATACCGGGATTTACATTCATAAACCCGCCCGCTTTCCTGTCAAATGGAGGAGTGGCAAGCCTGATATTCAACATAACGATGTTGCCCTCAGCAGGATGATTTGCCATCGAATAGGCGCGGAAAATGGGTTCAGGATTTTTCATTTTCAGATTCCAGATATTGAACTTGTCGTAATCTTCCTTAAACCGGTCGTCAATATTATAAAGGTCTTTTTTAAAATCAATTTCGCAGGGAGGAACATCTATTTGTATATAGGAACCCGGTTCAAATTCCAGAAATTCGGCCTCGGGTAATTTGACTACCAGTTCTTTAATGTATGTGGCCACGTTATTATTTGAAATAACTTCGCATTCCCATTTTTTGATTCCCAATATTTTTTTTGGAATGACTATTTCCATATCCTGTTTGACTTTTACCTGGCAACCCAGCCGCCAATTGGATTGCTGTTGTTTTCTGGAAAAATAGGGCGTCTCTGTAGGTAATATTTGGCCCCCGCCAGATAATACCTGGCATTTGCACATGGCACAGGTTCCTCCGCCACCGCAGGCCGAGGGTAAAAATATCTTTTGATTGGACAAGGTGGTAAGAAGGGTAGAACCCGCTTCCGTTTCGAGCACTTCTTTTCCGTTAATGATTATTTTGACTAATCCGGAAGGGGTAAGTTTCGATTTTGCATATAGAATCAGATACACCAATAGCAAATTGAATATTAAAAAAACAACCACGCTGCTTATCACTGTTGTAATATCAATGCTTAATGTTATCATTTCTTTTATTGATTATAGATTTATAACGTAATTCCCATAAAGCTCATGAATGCAATGGCCATTAATCCGGTTAGGATAAAAGTAATTCCCAAACCTCTTAGAGGTGCGGGGATATTTGAATACCTTAATTTTTCGCGAGTGGCAGATAACGCGACTATTGCCAGAAACCAGCCGACGCCAGAACCCAAGCCAAAAACGGTTGCCTCACCCAATGTGGCGTATTCCCTTTCTTGCATGAATAACGCGCCTCCCAAAATAGAACAGTTTACAGCAATGAGTGGTAAGAAAATACCCAAGGACATGTACAGTGCAGGTGCGTATTTTTCAACAATCATCTCCACCAGTTGTACGATGGAAGCAATGGTTGCGATGAACATGATAAAACTTAGAAAACTTAGGTCAATGGAGGCAAAATCTGCTGACAACCAACTTAGTGCCCCAGCTTTTAAAACATATTTTTCCAGCATATAACAAGCCGGCACCGAAATAAACAAAACAAATATTACTGCAAGTCCCAGTCCTACTGCACTTTTTACAGTTTTGGAAATGGCTAAATAGGAACACATACCTAGAAAATAGGCAAATATCATATTCTCGACGAAAATGGCTTTAATAAAAATGTTTACATGATCCATAAAAAATGCTTTAAATAACGTTTTTATTTGCTTTCAATCAGTTTTTTGTTCCTGCTGCGCTGTATCCAAATGAGAATCCCAACTATGATTAGTGCCATGGGAGGCATAATGACGAGGCTGTTATTAAAGTAGCCCATTTTATACAGCGACTCGGGTATAATACGAAAACCCATCAATTCACCGGAGCCCAGAAGTTCCCTTATCATGGAGACTATAACCAATATTAATCCGTAGCCAAAGCCGTTACCGATTCCGTCCAAAAACGAAGGCCAAGGCTTATTCGCCATCGCGAAGGCTTCCAGCCTACCCATGATAATGCAATTTGTTATGATTAGGCCCACGAAAACAGATAGCTGTTTACTGACGTCGAATACAAATGCTTTTAAAAACTGGTCCACTAAAATTACCATAGCGGCCACAATTGTCAGCTGAACTATAATGCGAATGCGGTTTGGAATAATATTTCTTATCGATGAAATGATAACATTTGAAAAGGCACATACGGTTATTACCGCCATGGCCATAACGATAGACGGTTTCATTTTTACCGTCACTGCCAATGCGGAACAGATGCCTAATATTTGCACCGTTATCGGGTTGTTATCGTTTAATGGGTCATATAAAAGCCGTTTGTTTTTTGGGGAAAACAATGCTTCTTTCGGTTCTTTCGGTTTTGCGGGAACTGCAACTGTTTCTGTGCTCATATGCTGTAGTTTAAGTTTATAAGTGCTGCATCCTTCTGCTTTTAAAATAAGGTATATAATTGAGAAGCGTCCTTTTAAACATTTCCGTAACGCCCTTGCTGGTTACTGTCGCTCCCGAAATGGCATCTACTCCATGCATATCATCGGGAGAGGCACCGCCTTTAATAGCTGTCACCGAAACAAAATTTCCTGCCTCATCAAATATTTTTTTTCCGACAAACTGCTGTTGAAATTTTTCTGTCTCAATTTCGGCGCCAAGTCCAGGAGTTTCGCTTTTGTGTCCGAAGCTGGCGCCATAGATGGTGCTCATGTCTGCTTCCAGTGAAATGTATCCCCATATTGGTCCCCATAATCCCTTTCCTCTCACAGGAATTATGTAAAAGGTTTTCCCTTCTTTATTGCAAATGAAGAGAGGAAATAATTGCTCATCAGTTTTACCGGTTTTTATTTTATCGAGTTCTTTTTTAAGGTCTATATCAAATGCGGCAACTTTACCGTTTATTTCTTCTCCTTTATTGTTTAAAACAATCTGTTTAGTGATGTATTGGTTGAAAAGTTGCTCCGTCTCGGCCGTTTCAGCGTGAACGGAAACGCTTGTTAGAATGTTTTTCATTTTCTCTATCCTAATGTTTTTTGCCTGATACGGAGCAAGACTTATGGCGGTCACAGATAGAAGTACTGCAATTACCACCACCATAACAGAGGAGAAAAGAAACGTGGCTTTATTGCTGTTTTTATCCATTTTGATTTTGTATTGGTTTTACCCTTTTTAATCTTCGTTTAATATTTGCTGCAACGACATAATGATCGATTAGCGGAGCCATCACATTCATGAATAAAATGGAAAGCATCATCCCCTCTGGATAGGCTGGGTTAAAAACCCTGAACAGAATGGCAAACATTCCGATCAAGAAACCATAAATGTATTTTCCAGTGTTTGTTTGGGCTGCACTAACCGGATCGGTGGCCATAAAAATGGCTCCAAATGCGAATCCCCCTAAAACTAAATGATGTAGAGGTGTCAAGTTCATTAGCGTGTTCAATCCGAACAGATTAAAAATAAGTGCCATTAGAAAACCGCCAACGAAAACGGATGACATGATCCGCCAGCTACCGATGCCGGTATATAATAATATAGCCGCGCCAATTAAGCAGGCTAGTGTTGAAGTTTCGCCTATGGAACCGGGAATGGCTCCAATAAAAGATTCCATCGTGCCAGGGATTTTATCTGCCAGACCTGCAGCGGCATCTCCCAAAGGTGTGGCCCCGCTATAAGCATCGACCACATTCTGTCCTTGATCATGGTTTGTACTTATCCATACTTCATTTCCCGACATTTTACTTGGATAAGCAAAAAACAAAAAGGCCCTGGCCGTAAGTGCAGGGTTTAGGATATTCATACCCGTTCCTCCAAAAACCTCTTTTCCTATGATGACTGCAAAAATGGTTGAAACTGCCACCATCCACAACGGCACGCCAACAGGCATTACCAGTGGAATCAACATTCCGGAAACCAAAAAGCCTTCATTTATGGTATGTTTTCTTATTATGGCAAAAATAAATTCGGTTGTCAAGCCGGCCCCGTAAGAAACGATAACTAAGGGTAATACTCTGATGGCGCCAAAAGTAAAATTATCGAACAAGGAAACACCCGTGATCCCCAGCGCTTGATAATGTTGGTAGCCAACATTCCAAATTCCGAATAAAAGGCAGGGAACTAAGGAAAGCACAACCAAGATCATGGTGCGTTTTAAATCGATGGCATCACGTATATGAGCGCCTTTTCCCGCTGTTGTATGGTCTGGAACAAAGAGAAAGGTTTCAAACGCGTCAAATGCCGGATAAAATTTTTCCAGTTTCCCCCCTTTTTCGAAGTTGGGTTTTAATTTGTCCAGTAATTTTCTAAGTGCCTTCAAATTCAAATGTTTTTGATTAAAACTTCATGAATCCGGTCGTTTACAACAGGTTTCGTAATAATAAACTCCTTAATAATTTTGCTATTCCTTCTGTTTAAGAATTAGTTATGACTTCAAATAAATTGAAGCTACTTGAACTCCTTGCGAACAATATCGAGTCCCTGACGTACGATGCTTTGTGATTTTATCTTTGAGGTGCACACCAATTCGCAGAGGGCGAAATCTTCTTCAAGTACCTCGTAAATGCCCAACTTTTCCATCATGTCTACATCCTCAATCAATATTGATTTTAAAAGTTGCACAGGATATATATCCATGGGGAATACCTTTTCGTATTGTCCGGTCATTACAAAGGGCCTTTCTTCACCGTGTAGGTTGGTGTTTAAATCGTATTTTTTATCTGGTGTCAGCCAAGAAAAGAACGTGCGAGACATACTGAATTTATTGAAACCTGGAGTCAGCCAGCCCATAAACTCAAATTCATGACCTTCTGGGATGACCGTTATTTGGGAATCGTAAAAACCCAAATACCCATCAGCAGGAATTTGGGTGCCGGTAAGTATATTGCCGCTGATGATTCTGTTATCTGCCTTTTTTAAACCGCCGTCAGCAATAATGTTTTTTATGGAACAACCAATGATGGTTTTATAATATTTTGGTTTGTTGATTTGTGAACCTGTTAACGCGATTGTTCTTGTCGCGTCAAATTCTCCCTCATTAAATAATTTCCCAATGATCATCACATCTTGAGGAGCGATGTACCAAACCAGTTCTCCTTTGTTGATAGGGTCTATATGATGAATTTGAACACCAACATTCCCGGCGGGATGAGGGCCTGATATTTTATTGATCTGGACAGCCTTTGCATTTGAAAAAACGGATGCAGGGCTAGGATTGGGGCGTACGTTCAAATGAATTTTTCCGTCAGTTAATTTTTTTATGGCATCCAAACCGGTTTGAAAATCAATTTCCCTACCAGACATGATAAAATCATTATCTGGCGCTAACGGACTACTGTCAAATGCCGAAATAAAGATGGATTTTGGATTTTCGTCGGGATTGGCTATAACACCATAAGGACGTTGGCGGATAAATGGCCAAACACCACTTTTTAAAAGCATTGCAACAACTTCTTCCCGGCTTAATTGGCTGGGATGTGATTTATGAAAAGGAATATGCCTAATATCCCTATCGGCCAGAATTTTAATTTCGATTATGGCTCTTTTGTTTCCGCGAAGTATTTCGACCACCTCACCACTAACTGGGGAACATATTGTAATGGCTTCATTGTTTTTATCGTAAAATAAAGGAGTACCTGCCTGAATGTTATCACCTTGTTTGACCAAAAGTTTTGGGATGAGACCAATAAAGTCCATTGGTTTAATTGCATATATATCAGCTAGAGGCATGTCCAAAACGGACTTGGCGGCTTCCCCCATCAATTTGAGATTCAATCCCCGCTTAATTTTAATATATTCACTCATACATTAACTTTATTATATTGGGCATTCCTGATCTGAAACCTGTAGGGCTTAATAGGTTTAACAGTCTTACTATGAGAAGATTGGTTTTGCCCTACGAAAGGACTAATCTAGTGAATTTAGGGAGAAAAAGCAACAAAAATTTCAATTTTGGCAAAAATGTCCCGCAAGAAGCCGAATTTATTTATTGTGTCGGCCAAATGCCTAAAATTTTGTTAATACGACCGGTAGCGATTTAATTTAGCTCGTTTCCACAAATCCCATTGTAAGCCCATGCATTTAGGTTTGCGATAGTAGTATTCGCGATTCCCTGCAATGCTTCATTGGTAAGAAATCCTTGATGTCCGGTAACCAGTACATTGGGAAAGGAGCGGAGTATGGTGTATATTTCATCTGAAATTTTTTTGTCAATATGGTTGCGAAAGAATATCTTTTTTTCGCCCTCATACACATCCAAGCCTGCAGCCGCAACGATTTCATCTTGTAGCGCCTCAATCAAGTCCTCCGTGTTCACTATTTTTCCCCGTGCGGTATTAATGAAGATGACTCTTTTTTTCATCAGTGCGAAAGTACTTTTATTAAACATGTATTTTGATTCCCTGTTCAGCGGGCAATGCACTGATATCACATCTGAATTGATGCAAACTTCTTCCAGTGTCGTATAGCTAATGTCCAACTGCTGTTTCAGTTCTTCATTTTCAACCGGGTCACACGCCAAAATCAAACAACCAAAGCCATGCATGATCTTTGCAAAAGCACTTCCTATTTTCCCAGTCCCAATAATTCCCACTTTTTTTCCATACAGGTCAAAACCAATCAAATGGTCCAATCGATAGTCACCCATATTCATAAGTTTTTGACCTAATACAATTTTTCTGTTTAAAGCCATGAGCAAGGCAACTGCATGTTCAGCTACCGAAAAATGAGAATAGGTAGGCACATTTGCCACTTTGATCCCCAGCGCTCTTGCCCTTTTTAAATCGATGTAATCATAACCCACAGAACGCAGTGCAATGTACCTGACCCCATTGAAATATAATTTTTCGAGAATTGCTGCGGAAGCATTATCAGCGGTGAATAATGAGATCCCTTCAAACCCTTTTGCAAGGCTTACGGTATCCTCGCTTAGGGCTTGGTCGGTATAGGCAAATTCAAGTTTGCCATGCATTGCATTTTCGATAATTGGTCTGTCAAATTCATAGCTGCTGTACATTAAAATTTTCATGATGTGCTTTTTTTAGATTCCCAAATCAAATACTGTTCATTTATAAAAGAGTAACTCTAATTTCAATTTACTGCCGTTCAATTTTTTCTTTTACATAAGTAAGCAGGCTCTTTAGTGTAGTGGTCTTTCCATAATCCTCTTCCGGTATTTCAATTCCTAATTTTTCGTCTAATGCCACAATAAATTGCAAAGCGTCAAACGAGTCAATATTGAGGGTTTCCCGAATGTTTTCATCGGGTTTCAATTGTGAGGGATCGGTTTCGGGTGCAATCCTTTTCAAGAGTTGAAAAATGGTCTGTTTGATATCTTGCTCATTCATAACGAATCGGGGTTTTGTAAGTGTTTGTTTAATGAACCCAAGAACCGGCTTCCGGTTACACCATCCGTGGCGCGATGATCGCCAGCCAGCGTAACCTGAACTACGGAACGGATTCCCAACATGCCGTTTTCTGCAAAGGCTTGTTCCGTAATTGCCCCAAAACCAATGATGGCAACCTGCGGCGGATAGATTATGCCAAAAACAGCATCAGCGCCACCTTCACCAATACTCGTCACTGTAATGGTGGATTCGCTGAGTTCAGAACTCCTCAATTTTAATGCCCTTGCCCTCGGGATGATGTCGTTTAGAACTTCCATTATTTCATCTACATTTTTAGAGTCGACTTCGTGAATAGCCGGAACGATAATTCCCCCTGTCCGCATTGAGACCACAAATCCAATGTTGATATCCTTCTTTGGTAGTAAGCCATTGTTCCAGATTGCATTCAAGTCCGGGAACTCCTTCAAGGATTTCGCAGTTGCTTTTAGCAGAAGTACAACAGGCAGCAACCTTTGTTTTACGGAGCGTTGCGTATTGGCTTCTTTTAACCAAGCCAAAGCTTTTGTGAGATCTATCTTTTTTTCCAGATAGTAATGCGGAATTTCCTTGTTTGACTTGCTCATGGCAGCTGCAACGGCGGAGCGGATGTCCTCTACGGAAGCGCTGCTTTTTTCTTTGCTAACTTGGATATGGGCTGTTTTTCCTGTAGCAATTTCTCCCCGTTCTATCATTGCGTTTTCTACATCTTCCCTGGTAATGGCACCCTCCGCTCCAGTTCCTTTCAGCAGCGACAAGTCGATATGATTTTCGACAGCAATTTTTCTCGCCAGTGGCGATATTTTGACTCTTGATTCAAGCTGTTGTTTTTTCGAGATTTTTTCTTCTGTTGGTTGTAATTTTATCGATTCCTTTTCTGCGATGTTTTCTCTTTCTGAAGCTGCAGCAGTGGGCCTTATCAGAGCCATTATGGTTCCCACGGGTACTTTGGTCCCCTCTTGGATCAACAATTTTTCGATGGTGCCCTCTTCAAATACCTCAATCTCGATCAATCCCTTTTGCGTTTCCACCTCGGCAATGATATCACCGCGTTTTACCGTATCGCCAGGATTTTTTTTCCATTCGATCAGGGTACCGTCTTCCATATCTGCACCCAAAGTGGGCATGGTAAATTCAATCATGGCTCATCATTTTTTTTACGGCATTTACAATGTCAATTGTTTGTGGAATGGCTTTTTCCTCCAGATGAATCGGGTAGGGAATGGGTACTTCAATGCCGCATAGCCTCTGAACGGGGGCATCCAAATCGTAAAAGGCTTTTTCCATAATTCGAGACGAAACTTCCGAAGAGATGCTGACGGATTTCCATGCTTCTTCGACTATAATTGCCCGATGCGTTTTAATAACCGATGCCAAGAAAGTGTTGTCATCCAAAGGGCGCAAGACCCGCAGATCAACGACTTCGGCATCGATACCCATCTCAGCTAACTGAGTTGCAGCCTCCAAACTTTTATAAACCCCCGCCCCATATGTGATAATTGAAACGTCTTTTCCTTCCCTTCTTATTTCTGCTTTGTTAATATTTACCGGGCTGGGATCAACAGGGATTTCTTTTTCCAAATTTAGCATGGCCGTATATTCGAAAATAATGACAGGGTCAGGGCTTTCCAGTGCCGTATGTAGCATGTTTCTTGCATCTTCATGCGTGCCGACAGACAGGACGATCAAGCCCGGAACGTGTGCATAAAAGGGTTCCCAGCTATGGGAATGCTGCGCGGCCAATTGCCTGCCGATACCACATCCTATCCTTATTACCACCGGCACATTTACCTGTCCGCCAGTCATGTGCAGTAAAGTAGCGGCATTGTTGACAATTTGGTCCAAAGCCAATAAACTGAAATTGACTGTCATCACCTCTATAATGGGCTTCATCCCAGCTATTGCGGCTCCAATTCCCGCCCCCACGAAACCGGCCTCGGACAGCGGCACGTCTATTATCCGTTCCTCTCCAAACTCCTGCAACAGCCCCTTGCTTACGGCAAATGCCCCACCGTAACGTCCTACATCTTCACCCATCAAAAAAACGCGTTGGTCATTTTGCAAGGCTTCACGAAGACCTTGTTTCAAAGCCTCCCGATAGGTACTGATCGTTTTTTTGATGTCGGTTTCCATTTTCTGTAAGTCGGTTCTTTAAAAAAGATTTTCATTGCCTTTCCAACGGCTTAATGTGGGCAAGATATCTAGAGCCTCTTGAATTGCAGCATCGGGAAGTTTCAATTTCTTCATTTGCATTTCGGAGGTTTCCATTATTTGGGCCAGTGTCAAATTAGGATCTGTAAACCCACCCAGATCGTAACAAAACTTGCAATATTCCTCACTTTTCAAACCATTTTTTTTGGTTCCTTTTATGGCATCGTTATCAAGAGGGATGCCACAGCTTTGACATAATGTTATGATTTCCATAGGAATAGTTTTTAGTTATTAATTAGATTTCCGTTTTATCTTCCCCTTCAAATTGTGCTATGCCTTTTGAACAGGGTCATGTATCTGTTTTTTAGCCGTCATCTTCGCTGTAAACAAATTTGGTCAATTGGTCGAGGGGTTCCCAAGTTCCTGCCTCTGCAAAGTCTACCGCTAACTTAATTTTCATTTCAATTTTCATCTCAAAAGCTTCAATTTCGTTTTCAGTGATCCATTTTTTTTCCAAAAGGTGTTTTTCAAACTGTGGAATTGGATCTCTTTTTTTCCATTCTTCAACCTCTTTTTTATCACGATACAGCTCGGCATCAAACATCGAATGCGCCCGAAAACGATAGGTATTGCAAACTAAAAAATAGGGCCGGCCACTGCTTCTTACTTTTTGCACCGCGGCATTTGCCGCATCCATAACCGCCAACAAGTCCATTCCATCCACGGCTGAAGATTCAATTCCATATCCGGCACCTTTTTTTTCCAGTTCCGTGATGGCGTGTGAATACCGAATGGCGGTACCCATGGCATACAAATTATTTTCGCAAACAAATAGAACAGGTACTTTCCATAGCGAGGCCAGATTCATAGCTTCATGAAATTCACCCTCTGCGGCGGCCCCTTCGCCAAAAAAACAACAGCAGATGTTCGTCTTTTTCTGTTTCTTGAATGCCAATGCCATTCCTACAGCCATGGGTAAGTGACCGCAAACTATGGCATTGCCGCCATAAAATTTTTTTTCGACATCAAATAGATGCATCGATCCTCCGCGGCCGCGGCTACAACCTTCCCTTTTGCCAAACATCTCGGCCATGATGATGTCGGGATCAATTCCGCGCGCCAAGGCATGGCCATGTTCCCTATAGGTGCCCAATACATGGTCATCCTCATCTAATGCCTGATTGACACCCACGGCAACAGCTTCCTCGCCGATATACAAATGCAGGAATCCTCTTATCTTGGCTTTAGTATACTCTTCGGCCGCTTTCTCCTCAAACCTCCTTATCAGAAGCATTTGGTATAACAGGAGTAATCCTTTTTTTACGTCGATGGGTTTTGGTAGTACAGCTGAATTTGTCATATTATTTTTTTTACCAGGATTGAATTAGAATGTAAAATGCCCATTTTCTTGTCTTCAACAGTTTTTTATAGGGGAAAGGCATAATAGTAGAACGTTGGGTCTCCCGCATATTTCCCTTGGAGCATTATTCCGCCTTGTTGCGATTCAACGGCTTCAACGAAGGATTTGACAGTATTTATCGGTCTTCCGTTGACGGAGGTAATTACAAAGCCTTCCCTTATGTCCGTATTTCTCTTGAGCTTGCCATCATAAAGTTTTATGATTTTTAAGCCATTGCTGATATTGTAAATTTTCTGGTCTTGCCTGGTGATCTCGGCAAGTTCAACTCCCAATTCCCTCAGCAGTCCCTTTGCTTCAATCATCGGAGTCTTGCTGATTGCCGGCTGTTTTTTGAGCGTCGCGACGACTTCCTTTTTTTCTTTACCGTTTCTGATTAGTGAAATTTTGATTTTTTCTCCCGGACGTTTTCGCATGACAATTTCATGTAATTTCGAGGCGGTAACCGTTTCAATGTCATCAATGCCGATTATCACATCTTTCGCTTTGACCCCTGCTTCCTTCGCGGCACCGTTCGCCATGACGCTGTCAACATATACACCGTTCGCTCGGGCGCTATTTATCTCTTTGGCAAGGTCACTATTCAGGTCCCGAATGCTGATTCCTAAGAAGCCCCTCTCCACGGATCCAAAATTCATAAGATCGTTAGTGACTTTTTTCACAATGTCTGCGGGAATGGCAAAAGCGTAACCGGCATAAACTCCGGTGGGCGTTGCTATCGCAGTATTGATGCCAATCAGTTTTCCCTCTAATGTAACTAAGGCCCCGCCGCTATTTCCAGGGTTGACAG
>NZ_DATBVQ010000108.1:0-38610 GCF_036515215.1 Flavobacterium sp. | reverse complement strand
CATTTTAAGTAGTCTATTTTAGTCAATTCTAACCAAACGCTTGGTATTCCCTGATCATCAAATTCTGAAATTTCTTGGAGCCCTATTTTCTTCAAAATTTTTATGGAACCTTTGTTCTCGATATCTGCGGAGGCACATATTTTTTGGATATTCAATTGGTTAAAGCCATAGTCTAGCCATGCCTTAGCCGCCTCGTAACCATATCCTTTTCCCCAATGGTCCTCGATGAATCTATATCCTATGTCGTAAAAATTGAGATAACCGTTTATCGGTTCCGTAATGAATTTCAGCCCTGCCCAGCCGATAAATTCATTTGTTTCTTTCAAAATCACTGCAAATCGACCAATTCCATTTTGAATGTATTGAATTTGGATGTTTTCGATCTGTTGCACGCTTTCTTCAAGGGATGCAACCGGTTTGTTTCCGAGATACTGATGCACATTTGGATTGCTGTCCAATGCAAACATCGCTTCAGCATCGGAAGGCGTTAGTTTCCTTAAAATTAACCGTTCAGTTTCTATGGTTCCTATTTTCATTTTATTTAATATTTTTTAGTGACCACACTAGCCCCGATAGTAGTGAAAATCCTTTTTATTTTTCTTTAAAATAAAAAGATTGAAACGGATGGCGGGAAATAGCTCCTCAAAAAACATTAGTTTTTAGATAATTTCTCTAGGGTGTATGCAATCAATTGATCCACCGCTTTGTAAGGGTCTTCGCTAAAAGTGCCCGAAGCGCGATTGGCAATTATGGCGTTCAGCGACAGGGCATTATGACCCAAAAGCGCCGATAGACCGTAAATGGCGGCCGTTTCCATCTCCAAATTGGTGATTCGGTTCTCTTCGAATTGGAAATTATCCATTTTGGTGTTCAAGTTCTCATCCTGAATGTTCAATCGCAAGACCCGACCCTGCGGACCGTAAAAACCTCCAGCGGTTGCCGTGATTCCCTTGTGCATTTTGTCGCTTTCTATGATTTTTTCCAGTTTTTCCGAACAGGGAATCAGGTATGGTTTTCCTTTGCGCAAATCCCAGTTGGTGTGTTGCACGAAAGCATCTTCCATTTCAACATTCGAAACTTCATCAATTAAGTAGGAGCGGAGCATGTTGTCGAGCCCCAGGCCAAACTTGGACATGACGAAACTGTCCACAGGAATATCAGCATGCAGGGAGCCTGAAGTCCCTATTCTGATAATGTTTAATGACGTAAGCTTCTCTTTCGGCTTACGGGTTTCCAAGTCGATATTGACCAATGCGTCCAACTCGTTAATCACAATGTCAATGTTGTCGGGACCTATCCCTGTTGACATCACAGTGATTCTTTTGCCTTTGAAAATCCCGGTTTGGGTTTTGAATTCTCTCTTTTGGGTAGAATATTCAATGCTGTCAAAGAATTGGGTTATTTTTTCTACGCGGTTTTGATCACCCACAAAAATGATATCGCGTGCAATATGTTCCGGTTTTAGATTTAAGTGATAGACGCTCCCGTCTGGATTTAATATTAATTCTGATTGTTTTATCATTATTTTTAATTGATAGTTATTAATTGATAATTGACAATTGAAAAAATAATTATTAATTATGGATTTTCAATTATCAATTGGTTTAACCTCCCACGCGTTTCACTTTGAAGCCCTTAACTTTAAGTATCTCCATGATTTTGTCGCGATAGTCGCCTTGAATGATGATAGAATCATCCTTAAAAGTGCCACCGACGCTCAGTTTTGTTTTTATTTCTTTGGCTAGAATCTTAAAATCCTCGTCCGTGCCCTCATAGCCTTCGATTATTGTTGTAGCCTTACCTTTTCTTTTTTCGAATTTACAAATCATAGGCTCTTTTTGAACGTATAATTCATGGGCAACTTCCTCAGGCGTTTCTTCAGGAGCGGGTTCGTAATCCGGGAAAAGGTTTTTTAGTTGGTCTTGTAAATCCATTTTGTTTTAAATCTTTTAATTGCTTTTTACCACATAGAATCATAGGTATTCCTAACATTGTTAAAGCGTTTCACTTTTTTAAAGTAAAATAAGTTATGTGAAACCAAGAATAGATCTCCATCTTTCTCCCTTTTCTCTGTTTCTATGTGGTGAAAAATTATATTTTTTGTAATAAGATATTTATTTTCTATAAAAAGAAAAAAGACATTAAGTAAACTCAATGTCTTTTATTACTAGAAGTAAAATTAGGGATTATTTTTTGATTAATCCTAAATCTACCAATCGTTCGTATAGGTAATCGCCGGCAGTGATGTCCTCAAATTGTTTTGGGTTTTCCGCATCAATACAGTTTTCCAGACAATTCAATGGCATATCACTAACGGGATGCATAAAAAACGGCACTGAATAACGCGAAGTTCCCCATAATTCTCTTGGTGGATTTACCACTTGGTGAATCGTAGATTTCAATTTGTTATTCGTGTGACGAGATAGCATATCTCCGACATTGATAACCAATTCATCCGGTTCGGCGATGGCATCAATCCAATCACCGTTGTGGTTTTGAACTTGAAGTCCTTTTCCTTGTGCTCCCATTAATAGGGTAATCAAGTTGATGTCGCCATGGGCTGCAGCGCGAATCGCGTTTGCAGGTTCTGATGTAATGGGTGGGTAATGAATGGGTCTCAAAATTGAATTTCCGTCTTTGGCATAATTGTCAAAATAGAATTCGTCTAATCCCAAACGTAACGCTAAAGCTCTCAACACATAAACACCTGTTTTTTCAAGCATTTGATACGCCTCTTTACCTACGGCATTAAAGCGTGGTAATTCTTTCACTTCAACATTTTCAGGATACTCTGAAGCATATTTTGAATTTTCGCTCACATACTGACCGAAATGCCAAAACTCTTTCAAATCCCCTTCTTTTCTTCCTTTGGCATGTTCTGTTCCAAAAGAAACGTAACCACGCTGACCTCCAATACCTGGAATCTCATAGCTGTGTTTTGTTTCTAGGGGCAAAGCGAAAAAATTTCTTATTTCACTGTACAGTTCGTTTACCAATTTGTCATCTAAAAAATGACCTTTTAATGCTACGAAGCCAATATCTTCAAATGCACTTCCGATTTCATTTACAAATTTTTGTTTACGTTTCGGGTCGTCCGAAAGGAAATCACGCAAGTCAACACTAGGAATGTTTTGCATATTATACATATTATTTAATAACTTAGAAGGCTTTAAGAGCCTTGCAAACACAAAGGTATTGAATATTTTTATAATAGAATTTTAAAAGTTATAAACAAGATAAAAAAATATAACAATTTTAAGCAAAACTGTTATATTTTTTTATCTTTGAATCGCGAAATAAAGCCCAAAAAATGAACTTTGACAGAAAAAACCTTACTGACGACACCTTATTAGATTTATATAAAAGAATCCTTAAGCCTAGGCTAATAGAGGAGAAAATGCTGATCCTTATTCGTCAAGGAAAAGTATCCAAATGGTTTTCAGGAATCGGCCAAGAAGCTATTTCGGTAGGTGTCACGGCCGTATTGGACAAGGATGAATACATCTTGCCGATGCATAGAAACCTTGGTGTTTTTACAGGAAGGGACATTCCATTATACCGATTATTCTCCCAATGGCAAGGAAAAGCCAACGGTTTCACCAAAGGTCGTGACAGGAGTTTCCACTTCGGAACCCAACAGTACAAAATTATCGGGATGATTTCGCATTTGGGTCCCCAATTGGGTGTGGCAGACGGAATCGCATTAGCGAACAAACTGAAGAAAAACGGAAAAGTAACCGCCGTATTCACTGGAGAGGGTGCTACTTCTGAGGGAGATTTTCATGAAGCGCTGAATATTGCTTCAGTATGGGAATTGCCCGTTATGTTTGTTATAGAGAATAATGGCTACGGACTTTCGACTCCTACAAATGAGCAATACCGTTGTGAAAACCTAGCAGATAAAGGAAAAGGATATGGAATGGAAAGTCATATCGTTGACGGTAATAATATTCTTGAGGTCTATAATCTATTGTCCGAATTGAAGGCTTCGATGATTGAAAGACCACGTCCCGTTTTATTGGAATTTAAAACATTCAGGATGCGAGGACATGAAGAGGCGAGTGGCACCAAATACGTTCCACAAGAGTTAATGGACCAGTGGGCGATAAAAGACCCTGTTGAAAATTACAGAAAATATTTAAAAGACAATGGAGTGTTAACTGAGGTGTTCGATAATTCTTTACGAGCTGAAATCAAGAAGGATATTGATGATAGTTTGGCTTTGGCCAATGCAGAGCCGGAAATAGAAGCGTCTTTGAGTGAAGAGTTAGATGACGTTTACAAACTCTTTGCATATGAGCAAATTAATCATTCAGATAAAAAGGAAAAAATACGTTTCATCGATGCGATTTCAAGTAGTCTGCGGGAATCGATGGAGCGCCATAACAACTTGGTTATTATGGGACAAGACATTGCCGAATATGGAGGTGCTTTTAAAATCACCGACGGCTTTGTCGCACAATTCGGAAAAGAACGGGTTATCAATACGCCGATTTGTGAGAGTGCCGTAGTCTCGGCGGGAATGGGATTGTCGATCAACGGATACAAGGCAATTGTGGAAATGCAGTTTGCCGATTTTGTTTCGACCGGTTTTAACCCCATCGTGAATTTATTGGCAAAATCACATTACCGCTGGCTGGAAAAAGCCGATGTGGTGGTACGAATGCCTTGCGGTGGAGGAACCCAAGCTGGACCATTTCATTCTCAGACAAATGAGGCTTGGTTTACCAAAACGCCAGGATTGAAAGTCGTTTATCCGGCTTTTCCGTATGATGCAAAAGGTTTGTTGAATGCATCAATCAACGATCCTAATCCGGTAATGTTTTTCGAGCACAAACAATTGTACAGAAGTGTGTATCAAGAAGTGCCGAAAGACTATTATACCTTGCCTTTAGGAAAAGCGGCTTTTTTGAAAGAAGGGAATGAGGTAACCATCATATCTTTTGGCGCCGCAGTACATTGGGCCTTGGAGACTTTGGAAAAAAATCCTGAGATTTCAGCTGACTTATTGGATTTAAGAACCCTACAGCCGTTAGACACAGAAGCCATTTTTACTTCCGTTAAAAAAACGGGAAGGGTCATTATATATCAAGAAGATTCCCTGTTTGGTGGTATAGCCAGCGATATTTCTGCAATGATTATGGAGGAATGTTTTAAATATTTGGACGCTCCGGTAAAACGTGTAGCCAGTTTAGACACGCCAATTCCTTTTACTAAGGCACTGGAAGATCAGTATTTGCCGAAAGGCCGATTCGAAAAAGACTTGCTGGCGCTTTTAGCCTATTAATAACTAAAAATAAAAAATGCCGTTCACTGAACGGCATTTTTTATATCTTTATTTTTCTGAACAACCTACACATGAAAAAAATAATTGTTTCGATTCTGTTTACCATTTTACTGTTTTCTTGTAATAAAAAAGCAGAAACGATTGACCCCAAAACGCTGAATGAAAAATTTGAGAACTACAAGGAAGGATTTGTAATTGAGCTTTGGAAATTGTATCCAGACTGGGCTGCCAGTCAAGGATACCACAAATTAGACAGTGTACTGGTCGTTTCAGATTCCATCGGTATAAAAAAGCAGCTCGATTTTTCCCATGCGCAATTAGATTCATTGCAGCGCTATTCGACCGAGGATCTTTCGGATAATAACACGATCGATTATCATATTATCAAAAATCAGTTACAGAGTTCCATTTTTAGAATAGACAAGTTAAAATCATACCAATGGAATCCTTCGGAATATAATGTTTGCGGGGCTTTTGCTGAGATATTAAACGGAAAATATGATTCCTTGGATGTACGTTTGCATAATTTCCATTTAAAAATGAATGCAATTCCAGCCTATTATGAGGCTGCAAAAAGCAACATTAAGAATCCCACCTTAGAACATACTGCCCTTGCAATTGCACAAAATTTGGGCGGACTATCGGTTTTTAAAAGAGATCTGCCTAAGGCCTTAGACAGAAGTAAATTGCCTGAATCTGAGAAAAAGGCAATAAGAGATAAAGCAAAAGTGGCTGTAAATGCAATAACCGCTTATGCTGATTGGTTAAAGGCATTGGACAATGAGACACCTCGTTCCTTTAGATTGGGAAAAGCTTTGTATGAAGAGAAATTCGACTTGGACATTCAATCGAGTTATGAGGCGGATACCGTATTTAAAAAGGCGGTTGATCATAAAAAAGAACTGCATAAAAAAATGTTTGTTTTGGCAGATAAATTATGGCCAAAATACATGAAATCCAAGCCCAAACCCACGGACAGCTTATTAGCCATTAAAATGGTTATCGATAAGATCTCACTGCAGCACACTACGCCAGAAAAATTTCAATCAGCTATAGAAAAGCAGCTTCCTGAACTGGTTGAATTTGTTAAAGAAAAGGATTTGCTCTATATTGATCCATCAAAGCCTTTGGTGGTTCGCCGGGAGCCGGATTACATGGCTGGAGTCGCCGGGGCTTCCATTTCGGCACCCGGACCCTACGATAAAAATGCAAATACCTACTATAATGTTGGCAGTATGTCCGGTTGGAGTGCAAAAAAATCGGAAAGTTATTTAAGGGAATACAATGATTATATTTTGCAAATACTTAACATTCATGAAGCCATTCCCGGGCATTATACGCAATTGGTTTATAGCAATCAATCGCCAAGCATTATTAAAGCCATTCTTGGAAACGGAGCGATGATTGAGGGCTGGGCTGTTTATTCGGAACTGATGATGTTGGAAAATGGATACAAAAACTCAGATGAAATGTGGTTAATGTATTATAAATGGAATTTGAGATCAACCTGCAACACCATTTTGGATTATAGCGTTCATGTCAAAAATATGAGTCAAGAGGAAGCGATTAAATTACTTGTGACAGAAGCTTTTCAGCAACAAGCGGAAGCGGAAGCGAAGTGGAATCGAGTAAGTTTGACCCAAGTTCAATTGTGTTCCTATTTTGCCGGTTATATAGAAATTTATGATCTTAGAGAAATGTTGAAAAAAGAACAGGGAGCCAATTTTAATCTGAAGCAATTCCATGAGAAATTCTTAAGCTACGGTAGTGCCCCAGTAAAATATATTAAAGAATTGATGCACAAAGAGATCAAAAAACAATCCGATTTGTGATTTGGGGTGATTATCAGGACTCTAAAACATGCCCAATAGCCAATATAGGATGATGAATAAAATTATCGTCCCAAAGCAACCACAGCCCATTTTTTTTGCGCCGTAACCTGCGATTATTGTCTTGAAAAAACTGTTCATACCTTTTTAGTTTTAATATTTTCATAAAAATAAATAATTTATTGCATACAAATAACAAGAACAGTTAATCTTGAAACAAAATGCGATAATGTTGAAAGCATTTGATTAAAGGAATTAACTCAAATGCACTTTTTATAAGCCTTTAATAAAGTCTAAAACTGTGTTCTTTAGTGAATTTTACTTATCCAAAAAAGAACAAACACTAATTTCGCGAATTAGCACAAATTAATTCGTGTTAAGTACTGCATTTTCGGCATTGGGTGTTTTTGGTTTAGTTTAATTCCATGAAAATTTGTTTTATCTTCTTGATTTCATCTTCATACATAGTTTTCTTTCTGGTGGCGAAATAGAGAATGTTTGTTAGCGGGCTTTTGCCTTCCCAAATGAGTTTCACTGAACCGCTTTCAATTTCTTTTCTGCATAAGAAATCAGGGACAACGGCTAATCCTTTACCACTGCTTAAACAGCGCACAATGGAGTTTAGATTTGGAACGATATAATTGGGTCTGAAATCGGGGTACTTGTTGAAATTTAATTGCCAAAAGCGACGTAAATGCTCCATATCGCCCGTCGTTCCATACCATTTTTCCTGCTTTAACCATCGTTCCAATTCTTGGAGAGTTCCGTTTTTTTCGATGCGATTAAATTCAACAATGTCGATTTCATTCCCCCCGACAAGCACAATAGTTTCTGATGAAAATTCTTGGTATTCGATAGCGTTTTTAACAACCATTTGGGGTGTAATAATCAAATCTAGGATTCCTTTTTCCAGATTTTCTACCATTTCAGGGTATTCTCCGAATTGAATGATGACATTAAATGCTAAGGTCGAGATATACTGTTCCAGAGTGATTTGAAATGTTTCGAAACACATGCCGATACTGATTGTCGGCGTATTTTTCTCGGTGCTTCTTTGAAAGTTTTTCTCCGCCTCTTCCAGTTTTGATAAGGCCTCAGTTATAAAATTATAAAGTACTTTCCCTTTTTCGGTGGGTATCATTTTTCTTCCCGTTCTGTCAAACAATTTGTAGCCGACATAATTTTCGAGTGCGCTTAAATGTAAACTGACGCCAGGTTGCGAAATGAACAAAAGTGCCGCGGCCTTTGTCAATGTTCCTGCCTTGTAGACTGCTTTAAAAGTGCGATACCATTCTAGATTCACCATAGCTATTATATTTCTGATACAAAGGTATTAAATATGCTATTTTAATAATAGTGTTCTAGGTTTTACCTTTGCAGCATAATAATTAAAAGAAAACAGTTATGACAAAAATATTTATAATTAATGGAGGACAAAAGTTTGGCCATTCGGGTGGCCGATTTAACGAAACCATTGCGAGTGAAACCTTGAATTTCTTCGAAAAAAATCCCGGTTTCGAAGTGAAAACCACCAATATTAACGAAGAATATCATCCGGCGGAAGAAGTGAACAATTTTGTTTGGGCAGATGTTATTATATATCACACCCCAATCTGGTGGTTTCAGTTGCCCCACGGCTTCAAGAAATACATTGATGTCGTTTTTACGGAAGGCCATGCCAAGGGAATTTACAAAAGCGATGGACGATCTTCAGAAAACCCGACGGTCAACTACGGCACTGGAGGGATGATGCAGGGGACCAAATACATGATCACTTCATCTTGGAATGCGCCCCAAGAGGCATTTACTTTGCCAGGAGAGTTTTTTAATCAACGTAGCGTTGATGACGGCGTGTTGTTCGGTTTTCATAAAATGAACGCTTTCACGGGAATGAAACCGTTAAAAAGTATCCATTTTCACGACGTTGAAAAAAATGCCGATATTCAAAAAGACCTTGGTCTGTACCAAAAGCATTTAACGGAACTATTTTTAAATTAAGTTTTAAAATGCGTTTGGCTCGATCCAACTAATTCAAAAAGCTCTTTCCGGTATTGCCGGAAGGAGCTTTTTTTAATGGAAATTTTCATGTTATCTGTTGATCAATTTGGCTTTCTCCCTCATGATATCGCTGATTCTTCGGTTTTCGATCTTGCTTTCGAGCCAGGAAATAATGTCCAGATAAAGGAAAGCCCTTTTCTCGTAGGTATTTTTTTCCAACTCGATAAAGCGTTCCCTCATTTTTATAAATTCCTTTTTAATGTCACCCGGATATAAAGTGTTCAGGTTTTTCAAAAACCGAATGATTTCTTTCTGAACCTCATGCAAATCATTCATTTTCAACAAAAATTTATAGGTGCTTTTCAGTTGTGACTCCAAATTAAAATCCTTACCCATTTCGTAATGTACGATTAAATAGAGAAGACGCGCAAAGCACATCAAATCCTCACGCATAATCAGATTTTTGTTGTTGATTATTTTTTCCAAATAATGGATAGATTCGGCGTACTTCTCGGTCCCAAAGTAAATGCAGGCAATTTTATAGTAAAACATCATTTCGTGATGCTCGTCAAGATGTTCGTTGTGTAGTTTTATTTTCCCTAAAATCTCCGGAATCAAGTATTCACTTTCGTCAAAAGATCCCTCCAGAATGTGATAGTTTAATTTATTATTGTACAAATAAAGGAAAGACAATGACGCAATGTTGTCGTTTACAGGAAAGCGTGAGTCTCCAATCGTTTCCTCAAGGAGTAAAAGGTATTTCTTGAATTTTGATTTGTATTTTAACATAAACAATGATTCCAACAAATAGTGATTCCCTTTAATGAAAAAAACCGGGTTTAGATAAATCATATTTGGATTGTCATAAAAAAGGGTTACCCATTTATAGGCGTATTTATAACTGCCCAAGAAATCCTGCACCAGAAAACTGCGCCAAAGGTTAGCATTGTAAAACCAATATTTTTCTCGGAAACCAAACTTATTCTTGTCTAATTTCGAAATGTGTTTGTTGAAATAGTCGTCTATGTATTTATATTCCTCGTCGCTTTTCACATAGCCCGTTTTGAGCATAATACCGTACAACTGCAAAGACAGGTTGGACAATTTGCTCGAAATGGTGTTCCGGTAATTCAATTCCTTGGCTTGGATGACCAATTCGTCGGCGCGTCCTTGAATACTTCTGGTGATGTATTGTGATTCGATTAGTTTCTCGAATTCGACGATTTCAAAAGCCATGTACTTTTCGTCGTTTTCTAGCGCCAGTATCTTGGTCTTGTCTAATATTTTCAGGCTCTGCTTGTATAGGCCTTTGTTGTACAAAATAGTTGCAAAATCAATTTGCTCCCTTAACTGATAACGAATGTTTTGGCTTGGAATATTCAAACGGATGCTCACCAGAATTTGTTTGTACAAATAGGACTTTAAGTTAGACAATTGCACCTTTTTGATGATGCCGCTTTTCAAAATAAGTTTCTCATCATAGACTTCTGACTTGTCTAAAATGTTGAATAATTCGATGAATTTTGTATTTGAACTGGTCTCAAGTCGACTCGCAAAAATCTTGAACTGCCTTTTTTCGGATTTTGACAGGGATTTAATTAATACAAATAAGAAATCTTTTTGATGGTTAGCCATTGTAGAATATGGTAGCTTAATTTGTTGTAAATAAGGTGATTGCAAAGTTTTTAATTGCTTTATAAGCAGTATATTTCATTAAATTGAGTTTTATTTTAAAGTAATGAAATATAATTTTGTTATCGAGATGTGAAATTACATTAAATAAATGAAAATGAATAGAGAGAAAGTTCAAATTTTTGATACCACTTTAAGAGATGGAGAGCAGGTCCCTGGATGTAAATTAGATACCAAACAGAAACTTGTTATAGCAAATCGATTGGATGAAATGGGGGTTGACATTATTGAAGCTGGCTTTCCCGTTTCAAGCCCGGGAGATTTTTTATCCGTATCTGAAATCAGCAAGGTGGTAAAAAATGCCACAGTTTGTGGCTTGACGAGAGCTGTGAAAAATGATATTGATGTTGCCGCAGCGGCTCTGAAACATGCTAAAAAGCCTCGTATTCATACAGGAATAGGAACTTCAAATTCACACATCGTCTATAAACTGAATACTACGCCCGAAGATATAATCGCAAGGACGAAATTTGCGGTTTCATATGCAAAATCTTTCGTTGAAGACGTAGAGTTTTACGCCGAAGATGCCGGTAGAACCGAAAACGATTTTCTTGCAAGAGTTTGCGAGGAAGCCATAAAAGCAGGAGCCACTGTTCTGAATATTCCTGATACAACCGGATATTGCCTGCCTGAGGAATATGGCGCAAAAATTAAATATCTAAGGGAAAACGTAAAGGGAATTGAAAAGGTGATCCTTTCTTGCCATTGTCACAATGACTTGGGAATGGCAACTGCCAATTCCATTTCAGGTGCCGTGAACGGAGCGAGACAAATAGAATGTACAATAAACGGGATAGGGGAGAGAGCAGGAAACACAGCACTCGAAGAAGTGGTGATGATCTTTAAGCAACATCCTTACCTAAATTTATATACTGATATTGACACGAAGCAACTAAACGAAATGAGTCGATTGGTTTCTGAAAGTATGGGAATGATCGTCCAACCCAATAAAGCCATTGTGGGTGCAAACGCTTTTGCCCATAGTTCAGGGATTCATCAGGATGGTGTAATAAAAAACAGAGCCACATATGAAATCATGGATCCTCTTGATGTGGGTGTCAATGAATCTTCGATAGTCCTTACGGCAAGAAGCGGTAGAGCCGCATTGGCATATAGAGCAAAAAAAGTGGGTTATGAACTTACAAAAGTGCAATTGGATATTGTCTATGTTGAGTTTTTAAAATTTGCGGATATTAAAAAAGAAGTTTTGGATGATGACATTCATCAAATAATTGAAGCTTGTAAAATAGAAAGTGATTTAGTCAGAAATTAGTAGCCCTTTATACAAAATTAGCCATGAATTTAAAAATAGCAGTACTATCAGGGGACGGAATAGGCCCGGAAGTAATTTTACAGGCAAAGAAGGCATTATATGCTATCGGGGTCGTTTATGACCATGAATTTATATTTGAGGATGCACTTATTGGTGCCGTGGCAATTGATAAAACGGGGACTCCACTTCCGGAGCAAACCCTTAACCTTTGTCTAAATACTGATGCTGTTTTGTTTGGGGCTATCGGCGATCCCAAATACGATAACAATCCGGACGCAAAAGTGCGTCCTGAGCAAGGGCTTTTAAGATTGAGACAAGAGTTGGGTTTGTTTGCGAACATCAGACCGATAAAACCTTATAAAACACTTTTGGATTCCTCTCCTTTGAAAAGGGAAATCATCGAAGGTGCCGATTTTATTATTTTCAGGGAACTTACCGGTGGCGCCTATTTTGGCGAGAAAAAATTGAATGAGTCCGGAACGATAGCTTCTGATTTATTGGAATATTCGGAAGAGGAAATAACGAGAATTGCTCATCTGGCCTTTAAATCGGCGCAGAATAGGAAGAATAAAGTCACGGTGGTCGATAAAGCCAATGTTCTTGAAACATCCCGTTTGTGGAGAAAGGTGGTCAAAAAGGTCAGCGAAAACTACCCTGATGTAGCTTTGGATTTCCTGTTTGTGGATAACGCCGCAATGCAAATCATAGTAAACCCAAGACAATTTGATGTCATTTTGACCGAGAATCTATTTGGAGATATCCTATCGGATGAAGCCAGTGTGATTACGGGCTCCATTGGCTTATCGGCATCAGCCTCCTTTGGGACATCAAATGCACTTTTTGAACCTATACACGGGTCTTACCCTACCGCAAAAGGCAAGAATATTGCAAATCCCATAGCATGCATCTTATCGGCAGCAATGTTATTGGAACATTTTGGTCTTCATGAAGAAGCCAAAAAAATGCATGAAGCGGTTGAAAAATCAATTGAATATAATGTGGTGACGATGGATTTGAATCCGGGTACCGGTTTTGGAACTAATGAAGTCGGTGAGTTTATCTCAAATTATATATTAAACAAGGATGATTTGTTATATTTTAATGACGTCAATGTCCATATAGGCCAATCGACTATTTTTTAAATGCCCGACTTACAATTTCTAAGTTTTCACGGAACACAAACAATAAATTATTAGATGGAATTAAATAAATATAGTAAGACCATAACACAAGACGAAACCCAACCTGCAGCTCAAGCGATGTTGTATGGAATTGGTTTGACAGAACAAGATTTAAAGAAGGCACAAGTAGGAATTGTTAGCATGGGTTACGAAGGGAATACCTGTAACATGCATTTAAATGATTTGGCTAAAGATGTCAAAGCAGGTGTTTGGAAAGAAGACCTAGTTGGTTTAATTTTTAATACAATAGGAGTTAGTGATGGTATTTCAAATGGTACTGACGGTATGCGTTTTTCACTAGTTTCTAGAGACGTAATTGCAGACTCTATCGAAACTGTAATGGGTGCGCAGTGGTACGATGGTTTAATCGCTATTCCGGGTTGCGATAAAAATATGCCAGGTTCTGTAATTGCTATGGGGAGAGTGAATCGCCCTTCGATCATGGTATATGGTGGATCAATCCATTCCGGGAAATGGAAAGGGGAATCATTAAATATCGTGTCTGCATTTGAAGCATTAGGAAAAAAATTCAACAATACGATCGCCGCTGAAGATTTCAAAGGGGTAATTCAAAACGCTTGCCCCGGCGCGGGAGCTTGTGGCGGAATGTATACCGCGAATACCATGTCTTCGGCCATTGAAGCTTTAGGAATGAGCTTGCCTTATAGTTCGTCTAATCCTGCATTAAGTGAAGAGAAAAAACAAGAATGTATTGATGCCGGAAAAGCAATCAGAATCTTGCTGGAAAAAGATATAAAGCCTAGGGATATCATGACGCGTAAAGCATTTGAAAATGCTATTACGATGGTGGCCGTTTTAGGTGGTTCGACAAATGCAGTTATGCACTTAATCGCTATGGCACATTCAGTTGATATAGAAATCACGCTTAAAGATTTCCAAGATATAAGTGACAAAACACCCTTGCTTGCCGATTTGAAACCAAGCGGTAAATACTTGATGGAAGACCTGCATGAAGCCGGAGGTGTTCCTGCGGTAATGAAATATTTATTAAAAGAGGGGTTGTTACATGGAGATTGTTTAACCGTTACAGGAAAAACATTGGCTGAAAATTTAGCTATGGTGCCAGATTTAAACGACGGTCAGGAAGTGATACACGAAATCCAAAAAGCTTTAAAAGCGACCGGAAACATTCAGATTTTATACGGAAACCTTGCCGAGGAAGGTTGTGTTGCAAAAATCAGCGGAAATGAAGGGGAGTATTTTGAGGGAGACGCTATCGTTTATGAAAATGAACATGATGTTATAACCGGAGTTCGAAGCGGCGAAGTCAAACCTGGCAATGTAGTCGTCATTAGGTACTGTGGACCTAAAGGTGGGCCGGGAATGCCTGAGATGCTTAAACCTACTTCGGCCATTATGGGTGCCGGACTTGGAAAAAGCGTAGCGTTAATTACAGACGGTAGATTTTCCGGTGGTTCACATGGGTTTGTTGTGGGACATGTAACACCCGAAGCCTTTGAAGGAGGAGGTATAGCACTCGTCAAGAACGGTGATATTATCACAATCGATGCAGTCAAGAACACGATTAATCTGAAAATATCGGATGAAGAGTATGCAGCTCGAAAAGCAAATTGGGTTCAACCTGATTTAAAAGTGAATAAGGGAGTATTACTGAAATACATCAGGTCGGTTTCGAGTGCATCCACAGGATGCGTAACTGATAAATAATTTACAAGATAAAAAGGAGGAATATTTAAAGGGATTTTACTTCCCATTTTGCTCTTTTAAAACAATATATAAACACCAATGAAAACAAATAAAATATCTGGTGCAGAAGCCGTTATTAGATGCTTACTGGAAGAGGGCGTAGATTTGGTTTATGGTTACCCTGGCGGGGCCATAATGCCTGTTTATGACGAATTATATAAATTTAAAGATCAATTGCATCATGTTTTGGTCCGCCACGAACAAGGTGCGACACATGCCGCGCAAGGATTTGCAAGAGCGACAGGGAAAGTTGGAGTTGCGATCGCCACTTCGGGACCCGGGGCAACTAACTTGGTCACAGGTATTGCCGATGCTCAAATCGATTCAACGCCTATGGTTTGTATCACTGGACAGGTTGGAAAACATTTGTTGGGTTCTGATGCATTTCAAGAAACGGACATTATTGGGATTTCGACTCCGGTAACCAAGTGGAACTACCAGATTACGGAAGCTTCCGAGATTCCGGAAATCATGGCAAAGGCATTTTACATTGCAAGATCGGGTCGTCCGGGTCCTGTTTTAGTGGATATCACTAAAAACGCCCAATTTGACGAACTGGAGTTTAGCTATAAAAAATGTACGGGAATCAGAAGCTATATTCCAAAACCGTCGCTAAATCTTGACAGGGTCAAGGAAGCCGCAGAATTAATCAATAGTGCAAAAAAACCCTTTATCGTATTTGGCCAAGGAATCATTTTAGGTCAAGCGGAAGCCGAATTAAAAGCATTCGTTGAAAAATCAGGAATTCCGGCCGCTTGGACTATTTTGGGACTTTCGGCATTGCCGACAGATCACGAATTAAACGTAGGGATGTTAGGGATGCACGGGAATTACGCACCAAATGTTCTGACCAATGAATGCGACGTCTTAATTGCGCTGGGAATGCGTTTTGATGACCGTGTGACGGGCAATTTGGCCACTTACGCCAAGCAAGCCAAGGTCATTCACTTTGAAATCGATCCGGCCGAAATAGACAAAAACGTAAAAACAACCGTAGCCGTTTTAGCCGATGTAAAAGAATCCATATCCGCTTTGCTTCCGCTAATCGAAAGTAAAAAGCACGAATCTTGGCACAACGAATTCAAAGAACTGTATAAAATTGAATTGGAAGCTGTTATCAATGATGAGTTGAAACCCAAGAAAGAAGGAATTTCTATGGGAGAAACGATTGAAATGATCAACAAACATTCGAAAGGTGATGCAATTATGGTTTCGGATGTTGGCCAACACCAGATGTTCACTTGCCGCTACGCCAAATTTAATTCCACCAAAAGTAACGTTACTTCCGGAGGTCTGGGAACGATGGGATTCGCGCTTCCAGCTGCGATAGGGGCTAAGATGGGAATGCCCGATAGAGAAGTGGTAGCTATTATTGGTGACGGGGGATTTCAAATGACAATTCAAGAGCTGGGCACCATTTTTCAAACCAAAGTTCCGGTAAAAATTGTGGTCCTGAACAATGAGTTCTTGGGAATGGTGCGCCAATGGCAACAATTGTTTTTTGACAAAAGATATGCATCGACGGAGATGATCAATCCGAATTTTATTGCCATTGCGGAAGGCTATTATATTAAAGCCAAAAAAGTAACAAAAAGGGAAGATTTAGATGCCGCCGTCGCAGAAATGATGGCTTCAAAAGAATCTTATTTTCTTGAAGTTATGGTAGAAAAAGAAAACAATGTATTCCCAATGATTCCAACAGGAGCTTCAGTTTCTGATATCAGATTAAGTTAATATTATGGAAAATCAAACATTCACCATTTCTGTTTATTCAGAAAATAACGTTGGCCTACTAAACAGAATATCCGGCATATTCTTAAAGCGTCACATCAACATACTCAGTTTAAATGTTTCAGAATCAGAAATAGAAAATGTTTCCAGATTCGTTATTGTGGTGCATACCACTGAAAAATGGGTACATAATATTGTAGGTCAGATCGAGAAGCAAATCGAAGTGATAAAAGCTTTTTATCATATCGACGATGAGACCATTTTCTTGGAAAATGCTTTATTTAAAATAGAGTCAGGTTTGCTCTTTGACGAAAAGCAAATCCAAAATATAATAAAGGAAAGCAACTCAGAAATAGTGACCGTTTCCAGAGACTTTTTTGTGATTTCCAAGTCGGGAAGACGTTCGGAAATTGAAGAGTTATATAAAAATTTAAAACCTTTCGGAATCATGCAGTTTGTGCGTTCCGGAAGAATATCCGTTTCAAAAGAAAAAATGGAAATCTCAGCATTATTAGAAGAATTAAAAAATAAACAAATATAACACGATGGCAAATTATTTCAATTCATTACCACTTAGATTACAATTAGAACAATTAGGCGTTTGCGAGTTCATGGACCAAGCAGAATTCGCGAATGGCATATCAGCTTTAAAAGGAAAAAAAGTCGTTATAGTTGGCTGTGGAGCACAAGGATTAAACCAGGGTCTTAACATGAGAGACTCAGGTTTGGATATTTCATATGCTTTGCGCGCAGAGGCCATTGCTCAAAAACGAGCTTCTTACATGAATGCCGCCGATAATGGCTTCAAAGTGGGGACCTATGAAGAATTAATCCCAACGGCAGATCTGGTATGTAACCTTACGCCGGACAAACAACATACAGCTGTAGTTATGGCAATCATGCCATTGATGAAAAACGGATCTACATTGGCGTATTCCCACGGTTTCAATATTGTCGAGGAGGGCATGCAAATACGTAAAGACATCACTGTTATCATGTGTGCCCCAAAATGTCCTGGATCAGAAGTCCGTGAAGAGTATAAAAGAGGTTTCGGTGTACCGACACTAATCGCCGTTCACCCTGAAAATGATCCGAACGGTGAAGGTTTCGAACAAGCAAAAGCCTATGCGGTAGCAACTGGAGGCCATAAAGCAGGAGTTTTAAACTCTTCATTTGTGGCGGAGGTAAAATCGGATTTGATGGGAGAGCAAACCATTCTTTGCGGTATGCTTCAAACGGGATCGATTTTATGTTTCGACAAAATGGTCGAGAAAGGAATCGAACCTGCTTACGCCTCAAAATTGATCCAATACGGCTGGGAAACCGTAACCGAAGCTTTGAAGCACGGTGGAATCACAAATATGATGGATCGTCTTTCAAATCCTTCAAAAATAGAAGCCTACAGATTGGCCGAAGAACTAAAAGATATTATGCGTCCGTTGTTTCAAAAACACATGGATGATATCATTTCCGGGGAATTTTCAAAAAACATGATGATCGACTGGGCTAATGATGACGTTAATTTATTAACATGGAGAGCAGCCACAGCAGAGACTAATTTTGAAAAAACAGCTGCCACGACTGCTCCAATTTCGGAGCAAGAGTATTTTGACAATGGTGTATTAATGATTGCAATGATTAAAGCGGGAGTGGAATTAGCTTTTGAAACCATGACGCAAACAGGGATTATTGAAGAGTCCGCTTATTATGAGTCGTTGCATGAGTTGCCTTTGATTGCCAATACGGTAGCCAGAAAGAAACTGTATGAAATGAACCGAATTATATCAGATACCGCAGAATACGGCTGTTATTTATTTGACCATGCCTGCAAACCATTATTGACAGATTTCATGAAGACTATTGAAACGAATGTGATTGGGAAACCATTTTCTGCCACAAATGGTGCCGAAAATTCAGTTCTAATTGCAGTTAATAAAAGTATACGTCAGCATCCGATAGAAGAGATTGGAGAGTGGTTGAGGGAATCTATGACCGCAATGAAAAAAATAGGATAGATTAAAATTAGGAATTACCCACACATGAGGGTGTGTTGAGATTTGCGCTATATCATTTGTTTTGCAATTATTTTGGATTAGTAAACAACATATTAAACTTGATAATGAATATGGCTGCTTGTTACGTTCACTTAACTTCATTCGAGCTTGAAAGTTAAGTGAAGTAATTCCTTTAAATTAAGGGACTAAATTGTTTGCTATTAATTGCTAATATGGTGTGCAAAATACACAAAAAGGTTTTAGCGGTAATGAAAGACTATAAACTATTTGGATAATTAAGTGTCTAAAATAGATGTTTTTTTGCTGCTTTATTAATTGTTATGATTATTGTTAATTTAAAAAGGCGGGGAAGTTTATGCTTCTTCGTCTTTTTTGTTTTTATAATTATACGATAATTAGCCTAATAATATGAAATACTTACAAATGCATACGATTTTGTGAAAAATATTTAATTTTTCATGCCAATTTATAAAATAAAAAAGTTTAGGAATAGATGGAGATTTAATACTTTTATAAAAAAAAATCGGATGAGTTACTATAAGGTCGAAAATCTAGAGCAATACTTCAAACATTATAACAAATCTGTTCGTGAACCCCGGAAATTTTGGGGTAAGATCGCCGAAGAGAATTTTACTTGGTATCAACAATGGGATAAAGTTATTGATTTCAATATGGCCGAGGCCGATATAAAATGGTTTACCGAAGCAAAACTAAATATAGCCAAAAACTGTGTCGATAGACATCTAAATAAAAGGGGTGAGAAGACAGCCATTATTTTTGAACCTAATGACCCTTCCGAAAAAGCATTACATATCACTTATAATGAATTACATCAGCGCGTTTGCAAAATGGCCAACGTTTTGCGTGAGCAAGGAATAGAAAAGGGGGATAGAGTTTGCATTTATTTACCCATGATTCCTGAACTTGCAGTATCGATGCTGGCTTGTGCCAGAATTGGCGCCGTCCATTCCGTAGTTTTTGCGGGATTTTCTGCCTCGGCGGTTGCAACTAGAATTATTGACAGTGACTGTAAAATAGTCATCACCTCTGATGGCGGATACCGTGGCAACAAAACAATAGAATTAAAAACCATAATTGATGAGGCATTGGAAAAATGTCCGTCAGTCAGTTCGGTTTTGGTTGTAAAAAGGACAAAAACTGAAATTAATATGAAGCCAGGCAGGGACATTTGGCTGCAGCCTTTACTGGATGGGGCTTCAGACAACAGCGTGGCCGAAATAATGGATTCGGAAGACCCTTTGTTTATTCTTTATACTTCCGGTTCTACAGGAAAACCTAAGGGTATGGTGCATACCACTGCGGGATACATGGTTTATACGGCGTATACTTTTAAAAATGTTTTCAATTATGAAGAAAACGACATTTTTTGGTGTACTGCAGATATCGGTTGGATAACCGGACATTCTTATCTTTTATATGGTCCGCTTTTGAACGGTGCCACCACAGTTCTTTTTGAAGGAGTTCCCTCGTACCCGGATTTCAGCCGTTTTTGGGAAATCATCGAAAAACATAAAGTAAGCCAATTCTATACAGCTCCAACCGCGATTCGTGCTTTGGCGAAGGAAAATTTGGAATATGTCCAAAAACATCATTTGAAGACCTTGAAAGTTATAGGTTCCGTTGGCGAGCCTATCAATGAGGAAGCCTGGCATTGGTATAATGACAATGTAGGTGCGAAAAAATGCCCTGTGGTTGATACCTGGTGGCAAACAGAAACGGGAGGAATAATGATTTCGCCACTAGCCTTTATCACACCAACAAAACCGACGTACGCCACGCTACCGCTACCTGGAATTCAACCCGTTTTAATGAACGATAAGGGAATTGAAATTGAAAGGAATCAAGAAGTGGGAAGCTTGTGCATTAAATTTCCGTGGCCAGGAATAGCGAGAACCATTTGGGGAAACCATCAAAGGTATATAGACACTTATTTTTCGGCTTTTCCCGGAAAATATTTCACGGGCGATGGCGCTCTACGCGATGAAGTGGGCTATTACAGAATTACAGGTCGTGTAGATGATGTTGTGATTGTATCCGGACATAATTTAGGCACCGCTCCTATAGAAGACGCGATCAACGAGCATCCGGCGGTTGCAGAAAGTGCCATTGTCGGCTTTCCACATGATGTAAAAGGAAATGCCTTGTATGGTTATGTTATTTTGAAAGAAACGGGCGAAATCAGAAATAAAGAAAACCTGTTTAAGGAGATAAACCAGCACATTTCGGATCACGTAGGCCCTATAGCCAAATTAGATAAAATACAATTCGTATCTGGTTTGCCCAAAACGCGTTCCGGCAAAATCATGCGTCGAATCCTAAGAAAAATTGCTGAAGGTGATTTCTCGAATTTTGGGGATACCTCCACTTTGCTAAATCCGGAGATTATAGAAGAGATCAAAAAGGAAAGAAAATAAGCCGATTTTTTTTAAAAATTAACTAGAAAACTGTTTCATAATATGGAACAGTTTTTTTATTTCAAAGCGATTTTTTTTGAAAGAAATAACCTAAATTAGCAAAGCTATGAAAAGAAACGCTTCTGTAATTATTGTTGGTGGGGGATTGGCTGGACTTACTTCTGCCATTCATCTGTCAAAAATAGGCCTAAGCGTTATATTGATTGAAAAAAACGAATTTCCGAAACATAAAGTATGCGGGGAATACATCTCAAACGAAGTTTTACCCTATTTTGATTGGTTAGATTTAAAAGTTTCCGAATTGCAACCGACTGCCATCTGCAAATTGCGATTTTCGACCGTAAACGGGAAAGTAATCAATATTGATCTGCCCCTTGGGGGATTTGGCGTAAGCCGCTACGAATTGGATCTCTTTTTATACCAAAAGGCGTTGGCGAATGGCTGCGTGATTCTACAAGATACCGTGGAAAATATAGTTTTTAGCGACGACCGCTTTACCGTAACCACTTTAAATAATACTGTCCTAGAATCCGATATTGTCATAGGGGCTTTTGGGAAGCGCTCAAATATGGATCAAAAATTAGAAAGGAGCTTCATCCAAAAAAAATCGTCTTGGCTGGCCGTAAAAGCCCATTATTCAGGTAATTTCCCGAATGATTTAGTAGGTCTGCACAATTTCAGGGGAGGATACTGCGGAGTTTCAAAGGTCGAGAACGACAAAATTAACATTTGTTATTTGGCGGATTACGATACCTTTAAGCAATATAAAAATATAGAGGAATATCAAAACAACGTAGTTTCCAAAAACCCACATATGAAGGCGATATTTGATAGCTGTAATTTGTTTTTTGACAAGCCAATAACGATAAGTCAAATTTCTTTCGAAAAAAAAGAAGCTGTAGAAAACCATATCCTTATGATAGGGGATACGGCTGGATTAATTCATCCCTTGTGCGGAAATGGCATGGCAATGGCCATTCACAGCGCGAAAATTGTTTCTGGCTTGATTGGGGACTATTTTAACGATGAAATCAAATCTAGAGACGAACTGGAAAGCAGCTATCTAAAGCATTGGAATTTTAACTTTCGCAAAAGATTAAAAATGGGAAGACTATTGGCAAAAATATTGCAAAAACAAAATCTATCCGATTTGCTGTTACGTATATTAGTCAGATTTCCTTTCCTGTTGCCTATTATCATAAAAAAAACCCATGGCAAACCAATCATAGACTGACGATACATGTTTTTAAACACCAAATATAGAACCGATAAATCTGAAACCATGGATGATTTTGCCATGGAAGGCGAAGTCTTGCGCGAGGCCTTGGATAAAATCGCCCAAATTAACCGACTTTTGGGAGGAAACAAGCTAACTTTACTCGGAGTAAAAGCGTTGATTGCCAAGGTTTCCAACACTTCTAAAATAACGATTGTTGATGTGGGTTGCGGTAACGGGGATATGTTGAGAAACCTTGCAGATTACGGCGCAAAAAATAATTTAAATTTAAATTTAATCGGAATTGACGCCAATAAATTCACAAGCGATCATGCGCTGAAATTGTCGGAAAATTATCCAAATATATCCTATCGTTGTGAAGACATTTTCGATAAAGCTTTTAGAGAATTGAAGTGTGATATAGTATTATGTACCTTGACTTTACATCATTTCAAAGAGGATGCTATTTTGGATATGGTGAACGTGTTTCACACTAACGCAGCTATTGGGATTGTAATTAATGATTTGCAAAGAAGCAGTTTGGCCTATCGATTATTCCAGTCCTTATGTTTTGTTTTTCAACTGAATGCCATGTCCCGTGAGGACGGTATGATTTCTATTTTAAGGGGGTTTAAAAAGAGTGAATTAATTGATTTTTCAAAAAAACTAAATTTCGGCAACTATACCATTCAGTGGAAATGGGCATTTCGTTACCAATGGATAATATCAAAAATATGAGTGTAAAAATACATACCGTCACCAAGCAACTTCCCAAATATTCCAGAACAACAGAGGAAATCATTCCTTTTCTGGATGCTTGGCTCGTAGGTCAGGAAGAGCGTTTCATCAGAAAAGTAAAAAAAATATTTGAAGGGGCAGCAGTCGACAAACGTTATTCCATCATGGATCCAATCGAAGTTTTTACGAAAACCTCTTTCGAGGAAAGGAACGATATCTATGTGCGCGAGGTCATTGATTTGGGCGAAAAGGTGCTTGAAAAAGCGTTGCTTAAATCCAAATGGAAACCGGAAGATTTAGATTATATCATCACCGTCAGTTGCACCGGAATAATGATCCCTTCACTTGATGCCTATCTAATCAATAAGTTGAAATTACGTCAAGACATTGTCCGCCTTCCCGTTACGGAAATGGGTTGCGCTGCGGGAATTTCAGGGATAATTTATGCCAAGAATTTCTTGCGGGCCAATCCGGGTAAGCGAGCCGCAGTAATCGCAGTCGAGAGCCCTACGGCAACTTTTCAACTCGATGATTTCTCTATGGCCAACATTGTCAGTGCCGCAATTTTTGGGGACGGTGCTGCTTGCGTGCTGCTTTCGTCGCATGAAGACGACCAAGGGCCTGAAATATTGGACGAAGAAATGTATCATTTTTATGATAATGAACACATGATGGGTTTCAAGCTTACAAATTCAGGTTTGCAAATGATTTTGGATATTGGCGTTCCGGACACGATTGCCTCGCATTTTCCGGCGATCATTCATCCTTTTTTGGAGAAAAACAATTTAACGATCGCCAATATTGACCATTTGATATTTCATCCCGGCGGAAAGAAAATAGTGCAGACAGTAGAGGATTTATTTTCTAACTTGGGCAAAAATATCGATCACACCAAAGAAGTGCTGCGTCTCTACGGGAACATGTCCAGCGCAACGGTATTGTACGTTCTGGAACGTTTTATGGACGACTTACCGGCCAAAGAGGAAAAAGCTTTGATGTTGAGTTTTGGCCCCGGATTTTCGGCCCAAAGGGTTTTATTGCAGTTTTAGAATCCAAGAACAAATACGATGACACATCAGGAAATCATATCAAAATTGCCTTATTCCAAACCGTTTTTGTTTGTTGACGACTTGACGCAAATCAACGAGAACGGGGTGCAGGGTAGTTATACGTTTGACGAAAACTTAGACTTTTACAGAGGACATTTCAAAGATCGTCCCGTGACACCTGGCGTCATTTTGACAGAAGTGATGGCACAAATTGGTTTGGTTTGTTTGGGGATTTTTTTATTGGATGATAACTTTAACGAAACAACTACAATAGCCTTGACTTCAGCGTCTATTGAATTTATTAAAGCCGTTTTTCCGAACGAAAAAGTGAGCGTCACATCAGAGAAAATATACTTTAGGTTCGGTAAGCTGAAATGTAGGGTGAAGATGACGAATGAACATGGCGAGCTGGTCTGTATGGGCGAAATTGCGGGGATGATGGTCTAATATAATAGAGGAGGTAGTGACTGATTCATATAGTTTTTTAATCTTCAAAATGACAAATTAATGAGTAGGAGAGTGGTAATCACCGGACTTGGCGTCGTCGCTCCAAATGGAGTCGGACTCGATGCGTTCACTGTCGCCATAAAAAACGGAATTTCGGGAATCAAAAAAGATCCTGAACTGGAAAGACTGCAGTTTTCCTGTCAGATTTCAGGAAAACCGGAGATTTCAACTGCAGACTCCCTAAATTATTTCACTGAGTTGGAACTTCGGAATTTTAACTCATCGGGTATTTTATACGGCGTGATTGCGGGCATGGATGCCTGGCAAGACGCGGGTCTTTCCATTGGAATTACTGATGAACCGGATTGGGACAGCGGGACTATCTTTGGGACGGGTACTTCGGGAATTGATAAATTTCGCGAAAGCATCTATAAAATTGATGATTTACAAACACGCCGGCTAGGAAGTACAGCGGTGGCTCAAACGATGAACAGTGGCGTAAGCGCCTATATAGGGGGGAAATTGGGTTTGGGAAATCAAGTCACAACCAATTCCTCTGCCTGCACAACGGGTGCCGAAAGCATCTTAATGGCGTACGAACGTATCAAATCAGGTCAGGCCAAACGTATTTTGGCAGGGAGCACCAGCGATAGCGGTCCCTATATTTGGGGGGGATTTGATGCCATGAGAGTATGTACATTCAAACACAACGATACGCCTGAACAGGGTTCGAGGCCTATGAGCATGGACGCTTCAGGCTTTGTTCCGGGAAGCGGAGCGGGGGCTCTTGTATTAGAGGATATGGAAACGGCCTTAGCTCGAGGAGTTCGCATTTATGCTGAAGTATTGGGAGGGAATATCAATTCTGGCGGACAACGCGGTCTGGGAACCATGACTGCGCCAAACCCGCTAGCGGTTCAAAACTGCATCAAAGGGGCGCTAAAGGACGCCGGAATTGAAGCAAATGCCATCGACGCCATCAATGGACATCTAACGGCCACTTCAAAGGACAGTTTGGAAATAGCGAACTGGAGTAAAGCATTGGGCAGAAAAGGGAATGTTTTCCCGTACATAAACTCACTGAAATCAATGGTGGGACATTGCCTGTCAGCCGCCGGAAGCATAGAAAGCGTGGCGTCGGTACTGCAATTGCATCAGGGATTCATATTCCCAAATATCAATTGTGAGGATCTGCATCCCGAGATTAGCAGTATAATTCACGAGTCAAGAATACCACAACAATTAATTGAAACAGAATTGAATATTATTGCAAAAGCCAGTTTTGGTTTTGGCGATGTCAATGGCTGTCTTATTTTAAAAAAATATACTGCTTAAATTTTAAAAGATGAACAAAGAAGAGACATTAGACCGGTTAAAAGAAATAGTCAAGCCTTACACAAACAACGATGTGGCCTTTGAAAACTTTACTGCAGACACGGATTTTATTGCAGATTTGAATATCAATTCGGCCAATTTAGTGGACATCATTCTAGATGTGGAAGATGCTTTTGCAATTCATATAGACAACGAATCGATGGAAAAAATGCTTGACGTAAAGTCGACATTGGAAGTTATTGAAACTAAATTATCTGAAAAGTGATTGGGAACGACATCGTAGATTTGGCTTTAGCCAGAAAAGAAAGCAACTGGAGACGACCTGGATATTTAGAGAAAATATTCACCAACGAAGAACAATTCTTGATTTCCAATGCGAAGAATCCAGAAATCATGGTCTGGAATCTGTGGAGCAGGAAAGAAGCGGCCTATAAGATTTACAATAGGCAAACGGGGATACGAGCCTATATTCCGACACAGTTAGCCTGTGTTTATGACAATGAGAATTCAGGTTCGGTTCAATGCCATGGGAACACTTATTACACCAAAACGGAAATTACAAAAGAAAAGATACATACTGTCGCCGTTACCCAACAGCGTGATTTTAGCGAAATCAAAATGGAAAAACCCTTGGCTAAAATTCACAAAAAAAACGGGATTCCTTTTGTCAATTATGCTCGTGATGCGGAAAAGCCAATTTCCATAAGCCATCACGGGCGTTTCATTGCCTGGGTAGCAATGGATTAAAGGGATGAAATTATTTGATTCTCAATCTTGCCTTCAACTTCAAAAATAATAAAGCGGTTTTATAGGCATCTTCTGAAGCGGAATTCCTATTACTTTTGGGGATTTTATAAAATTCGGATAACTCGTCCAATGAGAACTTTTTATCCGTTATGTCATTCAGTTTTCGGTGCATAATATCAATATCAAGGGCTTCATTTCTCAGTCGGCCACATGCCAGTCTCTCTAGAGCGGCGTCAATCATTTCAACATGAGAATCTATGTGATGCCCTACCAGTACGGCATTCCCTATAAATTCCACCAAGGCTATCATCGCGTCTGGTTCTCCCAATTTTTTCATTTTGCTTTCAATAATAAATGTATTTGAAAGTTTGTTGTCATGAAGAAATTTATATTGCAATAATATCGCCTCAAAACTATCGCCAATGAGTATACTATCATCCACTACTGCAAAAGATCCTATGGAGAAAATGACATCCTTGGAATAGTTTAAACCGGAAGACTCAGTAGATAAAACGACATAACGGTTCGACTTTTTGTCAAATTTTGAAAGATAGCTTTTCCAGAATTCAGGATACTCTTTATTAATATGTTTGAGCCAGTCTAGCATAACTATGAAAATTGAGTCAGTTGAAATTTGTTTTTTATTAATTCCTCCAATTCTCTCATTGGTAAGAGCGCATTTTTCAGTTTTTCCTTATCGATTTTTGATAATTCTTCTAAATTTATATATTGTCCTGAGTTCTCGTTTTTCAGTCCCTCTAACGTCCTAAATTTTGACAAAATCAAAAAAGCCTCGGCACAATTGAGATATATTTCGGAATGTTTCGGATCAGACATAGCCAATTGCTTAAATCTGACATGGGTATTGTTAATGCCCTTTAAGTCAAAATGCAAAGTAAACAATCGTGCGCCGTCAACAAGAGGGGCTATGGCTCGAGTTTTAATATCAAACATGTCTTTGTGAGGCCCGTCTTCCTCCACAATAAATTTTTTAAAGAAGCTCAAAGGTGAATTTTTTCTTAATGCATCATTTCCTAAATAATCAAAGAACAAGACATTGTTTTTTGCATTCCTAAAAACCATGTTGCTAATGGCGTCTTCCAGTTTTTGATCTCCAAAAACAAGCTCATAATCAAAGAAAATACTACTTACGTTGTTATTCTTTTCCCCTGGCGCGTTCATCCAGCTATCATATTGTTTTATCCAATCAGTCAATGACTTACACCAAATCATATTGCTCGCCATATGCCCATTTGGACACAGTTCATATCCCACTTTTTCAAGAGTCGAAGCCGTTCTTTTCCCTAATTTAAGAAAATAATCTTTAACATCCCTATATTTTTCAGGCACTACGTCTTCAAATATTAAAATACTGTCTTGATCCGTCAGTAATAACTGTTCCTTACGTCCTTGGCTTCCAATGCTCAACCAAGCAAATCGGGCAGGAGGTGAGCCTAAGTCCAGAATTGACAATTCAATAGCCCGTTTCAATAAGGCAAAATTGATCTCACTTGTAATATTAGTGATATGCGTAAGGGGAATGTTTTTTTGAATGGAAGTTTGAACAAGATCTGTAAGCCGTACTCGAATTTGTTTCAATTCAGTGGAACTTTGGGAACGTTTTATTTCCTTTATCAAAACCCCAGGATTACTGGCTTGGGCAACTATTAAATCATGTTCAGAAATCACACCTCTCACTACAGTTGTATCGGTACCGTCTAAAGTCACACACAAATGGGTTACATTATTTTTCAACATCAACAGTTGAGCTTCCGCTAATGAAACGTTTTCCAAGACAGTTATCACTGGCGAAGACATGATTTTGTCGACCGAAACCGTAACTGGGAACCTCCCTGTAGCAATTTTAGAAGACATGTCCATATCAGTAACGATGCCCACCGGAATATTGTTCTCGCAAACGATCGTACTGTTAAGGCGTGTTTCAGCCATTAATTGTGCAACGTCTTGTACAATGCCGCCTATTGTCGTTCTTAATGGTTCAGTGTTGTAAGATAACGTTTGGAAATATTGCATTTCAGACTGTTGATCAGTGTAGAATACCGAATCTGAAATTAAATTTCCGCGTAAATTTTCATTGTCCTTATTATTAGGGGTATTGGTTGCAAAATTCTCTAATAAGAAATTTAAAACGTCCATATTATTAGCGACAAACGGTCTAAAAACTGCTATAGGAATGGCATAAACGATACTTTCTTCCCGCGCTTTTGCGGTCATCCTGTAGTTGTTTTTTGCAAAAAAGGGACGCAAACCAAAAATGGCACCTTCATGACATTTGTTTAAAATGGTCTCTTCGGCATCGGCAATGATGGATAGGTCAATAACTCCTGAAGCTACTACGTAAAAGCTGTCATGGACTATATCGTTGATCTGGAAAAGTGTTTTATGTTTCTGCAAATTCACCACACGAATATTGGCTGCAATTTCGGATAACTCTTGAATTGTCAGTTGATCAAATGGTGAGTATACTTTTAAAAAATCCGCAATATGCTCGGCAATAGTATTCATGTTATTTTTGATAAATTTTTCCGTAAAAATAACGAAATAATAAGTTACAATGAGGCCATATCTTAGGTTAAATATCAGATTTAACAAAAATGGATTTTTGAATGCATTTACAAACCAGTTTTTTATTTATATCGCAGCGCAATGCATATTTGATAATGGGAGAGGATTCGCATCTGGTTTATATTGTGCCGTTTATATGTATTGAATATATTCTATTTTACATAATATAAATTATAGTTCATTTTTATTGTCCGTTATAAAAGCATCTGAAAACCCGAAATAGCTGCAATTCTATCATTTTTATGTTCTTCTGGCATTTCAAAACTCAATCAACCTAAAAAAAGCAGCTTCATATAATTCCAATGCCCAATATAATGGTGCATAAATTTTCAAATATGCGATTCTCAGCGATCGCAAACTGGTATAATACGTTATAACTATTTTGCTTCTTGTAACTTTTCAAAAATTCACTTTTCCGTACAATTTCATTTGTAACTTATAATTTAGAATAATGTAAACCATAAAGGACTGGGCGATTCCCATCAAAATGTACTGTTGCTATCGGGTAAAAGTTCTTGCATTTACTCAATCCAAATTGTTTTTGTGTTCACGAATTCTCGGATTCCATAAGCTGCCAGTTCACGACCATAACCACTGTTTTTGACACCGCCGAAAGGCAATCTTGGATCAGAGACCACCAATTTATTTACAAAACTGCTGCCCGCCTCCAATAGTAAGGCTAGCTTCTCCCCTCTCTCCTTATTTGCCGTAAATACGCCGGAACCCAACCCAAACCTTGAATTATTGGCTAATTCAATGGCATGGGCATCATCTTTTGCACGAATCACCGATGCCACTGGACCAAACAACTCATTGTCAAACCCTTCCATTCCTGGCTCTAAATCAGCCAAAATTGTGGCGGGATAATAGGCTCCTTTTCCGTCGGGAATTTGCCCACCCAATACCAATCGACCGCCCTGAGCTACGGTTTTCAGGACCTGTCCGTGAAGCTGGTCTCGCAAGTCCAATCGCGCCAGCGGACCGTAATATGTATTTTCATCCGTGGGTTCGCCCATTTTGGCTGCTTCCATTTTCTTGGTGAACAAGGCCAGGAATTCATCATAGATTGCATCAAGCACCACGAATCTCTTCGCGGCGATGCAGGTTTGGCCGTTGTTTTGCAGGCGCCCCAAAGTGGCCAAATCGGTGGCTTCTTCCAAATCGACATCATCGAGAACAATGTAGGCATCGCTGCCACCCAATTCCATCACCGTTTTCTTCAAATTTTGTCCCGCAATCGAAGCGACAGAACGGCCTGCGGGATCGCTACCGGTAAGGGTTACGGCAACGATGTTCTCATCTTCAATGATATCCTTTACCAATTTGGAGTCAATGTTCAGGTTGCTGAAGGTCCCTTCAGGAAATCCCGCTTTCGCGAAAGCATCTTCCAGTGCAAAAGCGCATCCCTGCACGTTTGAGGCATGCTTTAAAACACCTGTATTGCCGGCCATTAATGCGGGAACTGCAAATCGGATGACCTGATAGAAGGGGAAATTCCAAGGCATAACCGCCAAAATCACACCGATGGGTTGAAATGTCACGTAACTTTTTGCGGCCTCCGTCTTTACGGTTTCATTCGCCAATAGCTCTTTGGCGTTATCGGCATAGTAACGGCATACCCACGCACATTTTTCTATCTCCTTGCGGGACTGACCAATAGTCTTGCCCATTTCCCTGGTGGCCAATTGCGCATACTCTTCCTTGTTCGCTTCCAGAATATTGGATAGATTGCGCATCAGTTGGCTGCGTTCCTCAAAAGTTTTTTTCTTCCAACTATCGAATGTCTTTCTTGATCGGGCAATTTTCTCTTTCGCGACCTCTTTTGTGATGCGGTCGTATTCCGCTACTTTTTCCCCGGTAGCCGGATTTATTATTATAGTACTTGCCATTATCTATATTTTTAAGATTCTTTGAATATTCATCTAAAAGTAATCATAAAAATAAAGAAACGCAGTCCAATAAAAGACTGCCTGATGATAATTAATTGCCAATTTTTGTGATTTTGATCAAGATAAAATGGTCTTCGGGCCGTCTGACAGAATTGCCGATTTGGTTGTAATTATTCGAAAAATTTGAAATAAATGGCGTTTTGTTGACTTTTAAACCGTTTTTTGGGTAAAATCAGGCTTTTTTTGATGATTTTGCGGCATTCATTTCAAATTAGGGCCCTTTGGCTTGGTTTTGGCGGACAAAGCGAATATATGTTTAAACTAAAATGTTTGCCGCGTAAAAATTACGTGAAGGATGTTTTTTAAAATTAAAAAATAAAACTATGAGTCAAGTTAAAGAGAATAACACGGTAAAAGTACATTACACTGGAAAATTGTCTGATGGGCAGGTTTTTGACAGTTCTGAAGGAAAGGAGCCGTTAGAATTTACTTTAGGGCAAGGACGTTTAATTCCAGGTTTTGAAAAAGGCTTAATCGATATGAAATTGAACGAAAAAAAAACGATTACAATTACTCCTGACGAAGCGTACGGTGCCGTTAGGGAAGATTTGATACAAGAGGTTGCAAAAACCGAACTTCCGCCGGAAATAAAGCCTGAAGTTGGAATGGGACTGGTTTCCAAATCTCCTGACGGGCAAGAAATGAATTTACTGGTAGTTGAAGTTAGGGACCAAAGCATTGTTTTGGACGGAAACCACCCATTGGCCGGTAAAGATCTGATTTTTGACCTTGAAGTGGTGGAAATTAAAGATACTGTGGTAACTGAATAACAACATTTACCTACTTACTTAAAAGACCTGGTGGCTATAGCTGTCAGGTCTTTTTTTAAGTTGTTTTTTTGAACCTAAGGTAGAAAGCGGATTGGTTTGTGCATAGTTTTTTTACTCGGTTTCAAAATGAGCAATTACATTATTCATCATTTGTTTAACACACCACTTAGCATACATCCTGCTGAACAAATAGCCTAACCAACGTGTTTTCCATGATTTTGGAAGTTCATATTTGATAAATATTTTTAGTTTAGAGAAACCATTTTCTTCTTCAATTTTCACCCCCATTGTATAACTACCGATTACAATTAATTTTTGTTCACCGACTGTTTCCCATTCTTTTCTATAAGGTGGTTCATAAAGGATTACCACCTCATTAAGAAACAGAGGAATTCCGAAAACTTTTCCACCCATTTTAATGTGCGAACCAACTCTCTGGCCCATTCCACTATCCACCTCAACATTCATTCGGCTGCCGCCCATCATCCAAGAAGATTGACTCATATGTGAAGAAATTTGTGAGTGGTTGTCGATATAGGCAAAAACTTTATCAGCAGGAACTTTTATCGACTTTGTTTGTTCATACTGTCTCATATCATTGTTTTTATCCACTTTTTATTGAAAAACATTACCCTACTAAGTAGGATAAAACGTTGAAAATTCATCTAGGTAGACTAACAATGATTTAACGGCTCATTTAAGGCAAGCAGGGGATCTGAGACAGGAATTTGTCTTCTAATTGTTCAATTTAAAGGTAGTCAAAAAAAATCATTTTTGAGAGATTTCCCATAATGTTTTAAGTTTATTTTTATCTTGAGTAACTGTTAAAAAGTTCCTGTGGGATTTTGGAGTTTAAATTTAAAAAATTTTGGACAACGTCCCGCGGCTTGGGAAGGTTGGGGAAATAAAGATGCAAGATTTTTCGGTTAAACACAAATTTTTCAAATACAAAACCATCTTCAAATACAGCCTAAAACCCAAATCTTGTGTAACGGCTGTTAGCAGTAGTTTTAATTACTTTTCTTTGTAATATGTTCCGACTCCTTTAAAATAGTAAGCCTTTTTACTTTCTAATTTAGCTCTAAAGATTTCGTGCTTTTTACTCAATTTAAACGAATTCTCCGCATATTCTATTATCCCCTTTAAAATCATTGCGAGCTCAATTTCGTTCTGTTCATACAAACACATAAAATTAGTTTCAGTAATTTGATTATTAATTTTAAATTGAAAATTCGTTTCATCACAACCAAATTCATTTAATTTCCAATTGTCAATATATTTTGAAGAAGGAATTTGTGATATTTCCTTTTCTATAATCATTTTTCCTAAAATACTGGAAATATTGTCGTCGAGAATTAATTTTTCGAATACATAATTTTTTGGCTCAAGACTTTTGAATTTGCCATTCTGAACTGATTTCATTTCAACTATTTGATTTAGAAGCAAACCTTGGAAATAAATTCCATCATTACTTAATAAGTCAACTATTTGTGTATCATAATTAAATCGAAAATGAAATTTATAATTTGAGTTTTCTAGCATTGACAAACCAAGATAAAATTCTTCTTTTCCAAAAGATGATTTATTATCAATGTAAGTGTCAGAAAAGTCAACTTTAGATACTTCATTTTGTGCAAATAAATTAAAGCTTGTAAATAAAATTACGCATAGGATAAGTTCTCTCATAAAAATTACTGCTATGTTATGCCACTTTGAGATGGCTGGAAATTCGTAATTGTTCAATTTTCGGCTTAACGAAAACTTGATGCGAAACAGTAATTCCACTAAACTCCAGCTAGCTCAAAATGGTTGTTGGGGTAGTGTTTATTGTCTATTTAGCATTTCAGTAATTCTTCTTTCAGCTTCCTCTTTTGTAATTCCGTCATTATAATCTTTTACGAATTGATGTTCAAAATCATGATTTGGAATTATTTCAGGTCTTGAATTTCCTTTTTTTGTATATACTGTTGTTGGAATATTTGTTGTGTTTTCATAATCTGGCAGATAATTACTTAACCATCCAAAATATTTTGTTTCGTGATTTTCGTTATTAAAATTTGCAGAATAATCTTCAAAACTTTCATCGCTTAAAGAAACCCAAAGTCCATATTCTAAATTTTCACAATGGTCAATTACTTTTTGAGTTAATGTGCAACGAATAAATTTGTCAGTTTGGTCAGAATATTTTATTTCGCAAAGATCTGAAGTTAATTCGGCAATTGATCCTTTTTCATCATCAGTTAAATCATTATAATGAGTAGGTGAGGAATAACCTAAAGAAGGCCATTCTTCATGTTCTTTTCCGCAACATTCACAAATGTATTTTGTATTCTCTGACATATTTAGTTCTTATTTTGCAGATTCCGTTTTTAGATTACCACCAACTAGTATATACTCGCTATAAAATAGCGACTATACACCCAAAATCAGGTAGATTGCCGCTACTTGGATAGCGTATTTCTAAGTTATCCAAATATATGCTATTCTACCGAAAAATCTGATTAATTTTTTTTCGCCGGATTTTCAAAAGTAACTCCTTTTCAAAATCCTACTTTACGGGAAACCGTAAACGGAGCTGTTTCTTGCCAATTTTTCTTGCCTTGCCAGCAGTTGAGAGCCTTTGCGGACGGTAAATTGCTTTTTTTAGGTTGCGACTGAGCAATAGCTCCAGCCAAGCACCAGATATAAGCTTCATTTGCTATACTGTTTCAATGGGCATTCGTTTTATTGTTGTCACGCCCGTACCCTTTGAAAGTCAACACAATTCCAATGGCAAGAAGAACCATTTGGAGGGCGAAAACTACGCTGGCGTTTTGAGAACCCTGTTGGATGGGCTCCGGAAAGAACATTCTGCCCAAACCCCCCAGCATAACGAACCAGCCCAGGATGGATATAAGGACAGGCCAGCTACGAGTCCAGTTATTGTGGGCAAGGACGATTGAAAGTCCACCAACAAACCATAATGAGCCAGCCAGATAAGTCTGAGTAATTGGAACGCTTGCCCAAATTTGAGAATTTATTGCTTCAGACAGATTCATCACAACAAGAGTGGGACCGAGTAATTTTGCGATCTGTTTTGAATTGGTCATATCACTTTATTTTTGTTTTCGGATCTTAAATAATCATTATCTTTCTTCGTTTACGTTTCCTGATGGGGCATATCTAAATTTCGCCAATGTCTTTGGCCCCCAAAGGAATGCAACTACAGCAACACAGAATATAGCCAGTAAAGCACAGATGCGTGGGTCATAAAAAGGGACTGCCCGTTGCAAATTGTCCTGTGGCCACAGGCTCCAAAACAAACCAAGCATCCAATGCAACAAGGCCATGGAAAACAAACTCTTTCCTGAATTGTTATAAACCCACACGAACAAAACGCGGGCAGCGATGGTGTAAAGGGCATGCCAGAAAATCCATTCAGACGAGTAATATCCGCTGATGATAAAACCTGGAATATGATACCCTGCCCATATCATCCCTACAATTATAGCAGAGGTTAGCGCGCTGTAGCGTTTTTGCATCGGGTCAATGGCATATCCGGTTAGGCCGAGTTCTTCTCCATATGTCATTAAAAAAACTATGCTGTAGCCGAGAAACGTAATAATCGAGAAGTCTGGTGCCGGAATCGAAGTTCCGTACGAGTTCACAATCCAATTATGGAGAAAACCGATTCCGGGAAAAAGAAGCAATAGCGGGAGATACCAGATTTTGGGTTTGATTTTCCGTAAGTCATAGGTTCTTTTAAAAAGAGCTATTAAACCATCCCTCCCGCTTTCTTTGTAAATAAGAATAAGCGCTGCGACCATCGGCATGCCAAGGGGCAATTGGAATAATTTGAATCCCGGAATAACTTGTTCGTCATAAATGGCACCAAGCACCCAAAACGGGATCGACAAGCCGAAAAGCAGGATACAAAAGTTGAGTAAGGATCTTTTTCTGAAATTTAGGGTGTTTTTATCGTTAGACTCTGTCATTACAAAAAAGTTTTAATCGATTAGCAGGACATCGTAGGCGTGACCGTTAACTATATTAAATATACGGCTCTTTTTCGGTCGAATGGCTGATAACGATAGCTTTTTATGCAAGTCGCGAGCATTACTTTTCACCCAGCTGTAACGCGACCTAATGCGAAAGGATTTTTTGTTTTACAAAAAAACCGAAACAGGCTCCGGTAGCTGTTTCGGCTTCCTATATTTATCATCATTAAAAACGATTCTCGAAACTTTTTATTCCGTTTTACTTCGCAAAGACTCGAATTACCGATTTTAACGGCTTTCGGAGATTTTATACGTGCTGTAACCGTAATGTGCCACAACAGCCAAACAAACTAGCGGGAGGATGAAAGAAAAATTCACTTCAGGAATGTATCCGAAAAGTTTGATGTCGGAAAATCCGGAACCGCCCATGTCTAAGATGGACCCTTGCAAAACAGGCATTAATGCACCACCAACGATAGCCATTACCAGTCCCGCAGACCCAATTTTAGCCTCATCGCCCATGTCTTTGAGTGCAATCCCATAAATGGTAGGGAACATGATTGACATGAATATCGAGATGGCCACCAGCGAAAGCAGTCCCGGAATTCCCGGTAATACGATTGCTCCGGCGCAACAAATCACGCCACCAATTCCGAAAAGCATCAACAGCTTCGATGGGTTGATTTTTAACATCAACGCTGTCCCGATCCACCTGCTGAGCAGAAAAGAAACCATAGCCCCCACATTATAATAGGTAGCCGTCAACTCTAACCCCAAACTTTCATTGATATAATCGACATATTGAAAAATATAGGTCCAACACATGATTTGCGCACCCACATAAAAAGTCTGGGCGATAACCCCGTTTCTATAATTTTTGTTGGCAAACAGTTTTTTGAACGAATGGGACAATGACATTTTATCGGCTTCCGTCGTTTTAGGCATTTTGGTAAAGAGTATCACCACCATTATAAACAACACCAAAACCCCCAATCCGATATAGGGAATACTGATGACGCTCAAGTCATTTTCCCTAATTGATGCCACTTCCTGTGAGGACAAGGCGTTGTAAGCCTTCACCGTAAAATCATCGGATCGCAAGGCACTCATCACAAAAGTTTGCGCCATGATCATACCTGTAATGGAACCTATGGGGTTGAAGGCTTGGGCCAAATTCAGCCTTTGCGTTGCTGTTCTGGGATCTCCCAATGACAAAATCAGCGGATTTGAAATGGTTTCCAGAAAGGCCAATCCGCAGGTCAGAATCCACAGTGACACCAAAAAATAGTTGAATTGCTCGTATTCGGCTGCGGGATAAAACAAAAAAGCTCCTGTTGCGTATAATAGCAATCCCAAGATAATCCCTGATTTGTAGCTGTATTTCCTAATGAATAAGGCCGCCGGCAAAGCCATAAAGAAATAGCCGAAATAGAATGCAAATTGCACCAGGGAAGCTTGGACATTTGAGAGTTCGGGCATTACTTTTTTGAATGCCGAAACCATGGGATTGGTAAGGTCATTAGCGATTCCCCATAAAGCGAATAGCGATGTGATTATGATAAAAGGAAACAGTAAATCCTTTTTTACTAACGGAATACGGATTGTTGTGCTCATTGGTTTTTTAGTTAATGGTTTATAAAGGAAAGGTTTTTAGTTCACTATCTGCTGTTTTTTTGGTTCAAAGCCAACTAAAAAGGAATTGATTTCAGTAGCAGTAATTACGGGATTTGCACCTTCGTTTTGAGCAACAATAGCCCCAATGGCGCTGGCAAAATTGACCGCATGCTGAGGATCTTCGCCGTTAAGTAGCTTAATAATTAAGGAGGCCAAAAAAGAATCTCCCGAACCTACAGTATCCACCACGTTAACCTTGAAACCGCAATTGTGATAAAATTTGCCGTTGCAATACAGAACGGCTCCATGAGATCCTAAAGTCACACAAATGGTTTTGGTGTTGGTTTTCTCGGCGATGAACAAAATATTTTGCTCCAGTGATTTTTTGCCCGAATTTAAATCCTGACAAATTTCATGCAACTCATCGTCATTGAATTTGATGAAATCGGCCGCATGCAATAATTCCAAAACATTCGATTTCGTGTAATGCGGCACTCTTAAATTCACGTCAAAAATGCTGTACTTGGCCACTTTCAACAATCCTTTTAAGGTGTTGTTTGACACTGAGTCTCTGGAAGACAAGCTCCCGTAAACAAAAAAATCAGCCTCTTCAACCACTTTAGTGCTTAATTGGGACGCTTCTATTTTGTCCCAGGCAGCGGGGTAACTGATGTCGTAGGAGGCATTGCCTTTTTCGTTCAGAATCACGTTTACGACGCCTGTTCCGTAATTTTCCTTCACTTGAATGGTATTCGTTTTCACCCCTACTCCATTCAAATAGTCCACTAATTTTTCTCCATTAGCATCGTTACCAACGGCACTTACCATCGAAATATCTCCGCCTAATGAGTTTAATCTTGAAGCAACATTCAATGGGGCTCCCCCAATTTTTTTGTGTTCAAGAAAAAAATCAAAAAGAATTTCACCAAAACATACACCTTTTAGTCTTTTTTCCATTTTGTCTTTTATTTATTTTCTTATTAAATTAATTGGGTTGCGTTACATTGTACCAC
>NZ_DATBVQ010000107.1:0-3719 GCF_036515215.1 Flavobacterium sp. | reverse complement strand
CGTGATGTTAAGAAAACTGATGACAATTTCGGCTAATTCACCTTTGGTGTCAAATAGTGGATATCCATTTACCAAGAGCCAAACAATATCATTACTAAATGGGCGATTTATTCCAACCGTAAAGTTTTTTATCGATTGTTTTGTGTTTGCGATTTGATTTACCGGAAACCACTCAAGTTGCATCGAAGAACCATCTTCATTTAAAAATTTCCATTCCGGATCAATTGCTTCTTTCCCCAGCATTTGTTCCACTTTTAGCCCTAACAATTCAGAAGCCTTCTGATTACTCATGATGATAGAGGTGTCTGAGGAGTGTACAACAACTCCGGCATCCAAGTTATTTAGTAAACCACGATATCTTTCCTCACTTTTTAGTAATGCTTCATCTCCCTTTTTGGCGTCGGTGATTTCCCTCGACAGGCAGATGAAATGTGTATCATGATCTTCGCTTTCTTGCATAGGGGCAATTGAGAGTTCAAACCAGTGTTTACCCGTCGGCAATTCGATGGTATATTGTCTTCCGGTTGAAAATCCATTTTCATGCGATTCGCGTATCGCTGATAGCGCCAAATTTGCTGCGTCAAAAGGCAAAATATCGAAAAATGTTTTGCCTATTATATTGTTTGAATATATTTCAGGCAAATCTTTAAGGCGCGAATGAAAATTATAAATATGACCGTCAATTCCAACTTCGAATAATAAATCAGGGATTGCGTCAAGGATGGCTTCCATTTTTTCGTGAATTTCATTGAATTCTTCCTCTGCCTTTTTCCTTTCAGTAAGATCTAGGCCCATTCCGAATATGCAACTTTCCCCCTCATATTCAATTGCAAGTGAATTGATAAAATAAGGCGTTTTATTTTTGTTTTTTGAGTAAAACTCAACTTCAATGCCTGGAAGCTTCGTTTCGATATCCAGTAAATTGTTTTCAAATACAGTTTTTATCCTAGTCCTAATCCTTTCTTTTTCACCTACATCAAAAAGATCCAATGGATGCATTTTTTCAATTTCGTCACTTTCATAACCCGTGACCTGCTCGAAATTTTTATTCCATTTTATAAATTTTCCAGATTTATCGTACAGATAAAATATCCCAGGAAGATTATTTATTACGGTCTCAGAAAGCTGTTTTTCCTTTATGATTACATTTTCGGCATTTTTACGTTCGGTTATATCGGTTATAGTACCCACATAGCCAACAATTTTCCCTTCGGTATTTTTCTCCGGTATTGCTTGTCCCATAACCCACGAAATACTTCCATCTTTGTGAACGAAACGGTATTCCGAAAAGTTTTTTTCCTTTTTTGCTGCGGCGTTCTCCCATTCTATTGATAAAGTAACTAAGTCCTCTTTATGAACCGCCTTTAGCCAGCCGTTTCCTAATGCATCATCAAAAGACAAGCCTGCTATCTTACACCAGCTCGGGTTGACATAAGTGGTTAAACCCTCGGCATCGGTACGGAATATTCCCACGGGGGATACCTCTGTAAGTGTATGGTATCGTTGTTCACTTTGAAACATGGCTTCCTCGGCTTTTTTCCGTAGGATTTCTTTCTCCATAACCTCCAGTGCAAAAGATACATCCCCCGTCGCCTCTTCCAATAATTCAATTTCTTCCTCATCAAAAAAGTCTTTTTCACTAGCATAAAAAGTGAAAAGCCCGATTGTCTTTCCCAATTTTTTGATTGGCAAACTAATTAAGGAATTAAAATTCCGGGCTAAGGCTTGTTCTTTCCATGTACTCATCTGCAGGTCATTTTCAATATCGTTGCAAACTACATGTTTTCCTTCGCGAAGCGCATTTCCGGCAGGGCCTCTGCCTCCCGGAATATCGTCTTTCGAAATACTTTTGATTATGGACAGGTACCCATTATCTTCACCCGCAATCATAGCCGGAATCACTTTATTGGTATTTTCGTCTAACAGACCGATCCAAGCCATCCTAAATTTCCCTATTTCAACGGCAATGGTACAGGCTTCCCTAAAAAGAGTTTCCTGATCTGTTGCCCGAACAATCATCTGGTTGATCTGACTGATAAATAAATAGAGCCTATTGACTTTGTTGAGTTTTTGTTCGGCTTCAATTCGATGTGTAATATCAGTAATAATTCCATGACATATCACCGTTCCTTCAGGCTCCAGAACTGGCAAAGAGTTTACTTCATGCCAAACTAGTCCTTTTGTTGGATGCTGATAGCGATACTCGCCTTTGAGAGGAACTAATTTTGATTTGGTCTCATCTATTTTTTGCCTCAAAAGGTCAATATCGTCTGGGTGAATCAGGGCAAACATCTTATCAGCACTGTTCTCAATCTCTTCAAAACGTAATCCATAAATATCATCGACAGATTCACTGACGTATGGAAAACATAATGAACCGTCGACATTTTGCCTCATGGAATAAATCAAACCTGGTGAAGTGGCGGCAATCTTGGCAAACTTGTCTCTCTCATTTATCAATAGCTCATTGGCTAATTTACTTTCGGTAACGTCTCTTAGATTAGAAATCAAACCATTCAGGTTTTCCTCATGGAACATGTTCTTCACTCCGCCTTCAAGCCAAACATAATTTCCGTTTTTGCATTTCACCTGAAAAAGAGCTGGAAGCAAAACTCCTGGAGAAGCAAATGCTTCTCGTTTAAGCTCTTGGACATAATCAAAACTATCGGGATGGAAAAATTCACTTTCAGAAAGTTGATCGAATTCTTGGTCTGTCCATCCTGTTAGTCTTTCTGATGAAGTGCTTCTGAACAAACTCTTTTTGTCTCTATCCACTAACGAAATGATACTGTCTGAATTTTCTATTAATGCATAAAATCGCTTCTCTCTTTGTTCTATGATATCTTGCGCCTTTTTACTGGCAGTGACATCCCTTAGGTTGACTATAATGCCATTGACACTATTATCATGAAGGAGATTATTCAAAACCCCCTCAAGCCAAATATAATTTCCTTCCTTGTGTTTCACCTGAAACAATACGGGAATCGGCTTCCCGGGATTGTCCAATATTATTCGCATCATTCGCTGGATGTATTCTACGAAGTCAGGATGGAAATACTCATCATAATCAATGGCATCAAACTCTTCATCTGTGTATCCCGTAACGCGGAATGATGAGGAACTGCGGAATAGAACTTTTAGTTCAGCATCAACTACCGTGATTATGCCTTCGTTATTTTCAACCAAAGCACGAAAACGTTTCTCACTATGTTCAATTAATTCCTGTGCCATTTTACTCTCGGTGACATCACGCAGGTTGGCTATCATACCTTTCATACTGCTATCATTGGGCAAATTATTCAAGACCCCTTTCAACCAAATATAATTTCCGTTTTTATGTTTCACCTGGAACAAAACCGGATTTTGTATGCCGGGATTGTCCAAAGTTTTTTGGACCATTTCCTGCATGTATTTCAGGTAATCCGGATGATAATAATCTATATCGGAAATTTTTGTAAACTCCTCATTTGTATATCCGGTTATCCGCTGCGAAGCGGGACTGCGAAATATGGTTCTTAAATTTTCATCAAGAACAGTAATAATGTCCTCGTTGTTTTCAACCAAGGCCCGAAAATATGTCTCGTTATTTTCAATAGTGTTTTTCGCTATTTTTTCTGTAGTTATATCTCTAAAAAAAACAGATAATCCATCAGAGGAAGGGTAAATGTGATTTTCAAACCACAAATCATATGGTTCATAATGTTCTTCTAAATAAATAT
>NZ_DATBVQ010000106.1:0-7211 GCF_036515215.1 Flavobacterium sp. | reverse complement strand
AAATTCCGAAAAGAACCTCCGGCATTCACTAGTAGATTCTCGTTCAGTTGCGTATTGAAAATCGAAGTCGCCACGATTGTTTTGTCATCGGTGCGGTCTTCATATAGAACATAATGGCTTTTGGCTGCTTCATATCCTGATATGTTTCCGTCAGCATCCAAAATTGGGTTTTGATTGGCTTGATACATTGCCTGCCAATCGATTTGCCGGTTGGCCAGAAACTGAATCCCGCTTTTCTCCGCGTTTTCATAATCGGGCGTGAACTCGCCCGAGTATTCCCCATTGTCCTTTGCGTACATCGAAGTGTAATAAGAGGGCAATTTCCTGAAATAAGTCGGGTCAGGGCTATTTGCACTTTGGTAGTCGATGTTGCTGTTCCCGATTTTGCCGAATTGATACATCACACCCGAATTCAGGTTGGTGTGGTCATTTATTTTGAAAAAGTGGTTCAGCATCAAGATGGGCTCCTCGATAGTCTTGGTTCTGGCATTCCTCTTTTTTCCGTCCTGAAAGCCCCAATAGGAATTGTACTTTTCAGAAGTCAGCTGCGTCACCTCAGCCGTATTCGGGGAGTTTTTACCACGGGAGTTTGGCGTGTAAAATCCGGTGAAATTCAGTGAGTGGCTTTCATTCAACTTCTTTTCGACACTTATGAAAAGAGAATTTGCATCATAAGTTGTTCCTTCAAAATGACCTTCTTGCGCTAACCTTTTACCCGCTGAAACGACAAAAGCCCAACCGTCACTGCCCATTCCCGACGCATAGATTCCCATAGCTCGCCAACTATAATTAGTGTTCGTTCCCGAAAAAGTAATTCTGGAACCCGTTCTGTAGGTGGAAGCACGGGTATTAATTTCTTGGGTCCCAAGTATGCCCCCGAAAGTATAATCGGAAGGGGCCGTCCCTACTGAAAATTCCTGGTTCCGGGTGGCGTCGTTGAGCCCGCCCCAGTTGCCCCATTGCGGTCTTCCGTCATACAGTTTGTTCATGGCGACGCCATTAATCATTGTTGTCGCATTTTCACTGTCCAATCCTCGGATCCTGAATCTCGCCTGCCCCCAACTGAAAGCGGCGGCTTGTTGAAAAGCGTCTTTGGAGGATTGCAACAGTCCCGAAGTACTTTCGGAACCGCTATTGTCGTCACTTAAATCGTTGTCGAAAAGTCGGATTATGCTGGCTTGCACTTCCGAGATTTGGTCCTCTTCCAGAACAACGGTTCCCAAGTCCAGCAGCTGGCCGGAAACTACGGTCACCGGAATCAAAGCGTCCTTGAAGCCCTGACTGTGGAACAGGAGCAGATGCTCGCCTTCAGCAACGTCTCGAAAAATGAATTCCCCATCAGTCGTAGTCAATTGCATAAAAGCGGTATTCTGGATCGAAACGACAACGTAGGCTATCGGTTTCTGGTTTTTGGAATCCAAAACCGTTCCGGTGATTCCTGTTTCATTTTGCGCAAAAACCAATCCCAATTGGAATATGAAGAAAAGAGTCAGGAAAAGGTTTTTCATAGTTGTATTCTAAATAAATTCAAAATTTTTCATTTTTTAGACCATCAAAAAACATCCCCGAGGGAGAATTAATGGAATGTCACAGGAAAATGTTTTTGGGAAAATTTAGAGAAAGCTATAAAACGTGGTATTGAGAAAGCCGAGCAATTTTATTGTCGAAAATATTAATTAAATATAATTAAAATACCGTTAAGTTGTTGATTGTCAGTAAAAAATAACTTTTGTATTGCAGGTTTTCCTAACTATTGCTTCGCAGTTGTTTGGGCTTACTATAAGAAATGAAAACCGCAAAAAATTACGATGGCAGCAAGCATCCTTTATTGCCGGGGTTCGGCAGTAAAGATGCTGCGCACAGCGGGAGTAGTTTTATTATGGAAACGGAACTTGTGCTCCTAAATAAGCAATTAACGGATCGCTTTGATCCTGGAAACCATAACGGCGATCAGAAGCCCGAAAACCCCTATGAAAGCGAAGGAGAACCGCAAACTCGACAATTCGGCGATGTATCCGATTACGGGCGGGCCCATCAAAAAACCCAGAAAACTGACGCTTGACACTATCGTCAAGGCTTCGCCCGGGGGAACGGTAGGATTTTTCCCCGCAATGCTGTAGAGTGTGGGAACAATGGTGGAAACTCCCAAACCGACGAACATGAAAGCGATCGTGGAAGGAATGATATACGGGAAAAATACCGACGTGAAAAGCCCCGCCGAGATCAGAATTCCGCTGATTTGCATCACCAATTTCCTGCCAAACCTGTGAATGAGACCGTCGCCAAAAAAGCGGCCTCCAGCCATCATGATCATGAAGGAAGTGTAGCCCAAAATCACCAAAGGCCCGGGGGCATGTATGACGTCTTTGAAATAGACACCGCTCCAGTCGAACATCACCCCTTCGCTGGCCATGCAGCAAAAGCCTATCAGACCGAGATATATTAGGGCACTGTCCGGTTTTGTGAACAATTTTTTCTTTTCGGTTTTGGGTATTTCCTTGGCCTTGATCAGGTATTTATAATTGAATGCCATCATCAAAACCACAATTGCGCCCACAATCAGAAAATGATGGTATGGAGAAAGCCGTAATGCCAGCATTCCCAGACCCACCAAAGCGCCGGTAAAACCTGCAAAACTCCACATACCGTGAAAAGAGGACATGATGGTTTTCTTGAAAAGCTCTTCGGTATAGACGCCCTGCGTGTTTACGGCAATATTGTTCAGGTTTCCAAATATTCCGAACATAAACAGTGCGATGGACAATTGCCAAGAAGTCGCCGCCAATCCAAGGTTGGTGAGGCTAAAAACGTATAATAAAGAAGAAAATATCAGCACACGATGGCTGCCAAATCGGGTCACTAGTTTTCCCGAAAAGGGCATGATCAACAATTGCCCTAAGGGAACCGCGAACAAAAGGGTTCCCAACTCCGCCGAGCCTAAATCTAAAGCCGTTTTGATGTCGGGAATTCGGCTGGCCCAGGTGGCAAAACACAAGCCCATACCAAAATAAAAAGAGGAAACCGCCCAACGGATTCTGTTGAGATAGGAAATTTTGGCGTTCTGGTAGGTCTTCTTGTATTTTCCTTTTGCTTTAAACTTGGCAATAAATTTTAAATCTATCAAAATGGCGGGCTTTTACTATTTGAACGGCAAAAATACAAAAAGCAATTGTCCAGAGCCATTAAATCAGTTAAGGCAGCAGAATTACAACGTTATTGTTTATAAAAAATGAGGCCACAGATTAATACTACAAATCAATCACTTTTTTTAGTTCGCTACTTTGAATTGCCGCTTCAATAATTTGCATTACCCTCACACCGTCTTGGGCCGTCACCGGTTCAACAGTATCACTGGCAATTGAATTGTAAACCCCGTCAAAAAAAGCATAATAGTTCCCGTGCAAAGTGGGAATTTTTCCATTCATGATTATTCCGTCTATATTGGTGTGCAACAATCCTTCCTTTTCCGTGGGTTCTTTTCCCCATGAGTCCAAATTGGGCTTTTTACCTAATTTCAAGTCGTCTTCCTGTACGTCCCCGCGTGGTTTCAGGAAAGACCCTTTCTTGCCGTGGACCTGATAGGCCGGAATGGCTTCTCGCACAAAAAAACTGGCTTTCAATCGCAGCCTGAAAGTATCATAATACAAAACGATATCAATACAATCGTCGACCAAAGAATGTTCACGGGTGATTCGCACATCTGCAAAAACAGCATTTGGAAATCCGAATAAATATAGGGCCTGGTCTATCAAATGCGGGCCTAAATCCTTAAGGATGCCGGCTCCAGAATTGGCCGTTTCCTTATGTTGTTTTGGACTCAGATTGGGGTTGTATCGGTCAAAATGAAACTCGGCTTCAACGATATCGCCCAAAACGCCGTCTGAAATAATTTGCTGCACCGTTTTGAGGTCGCTGTCCCATCGTCTGTTTTGAAAAACGGACAGTTTTACTCCCTTTTCTCTGGCCAGTGCCGCCAGTTCTTGTGCTTCGGCAACTGTGGTTGTAAATGCTTTTTCGACAATGGCGTGCTTTCCCGCCAACAAGACTTTTTTGGCATATTCAAAGTGGGTTCCCACTGGCGTGTTCACGACCACCAAATCAACATCGTCCTCGAGAACCGCTTCCAGAGCGTGATAACTTTTCACATTCGGATAATCCTCTTGAATTAATTTCTTGCTTCTTTCCCAGGATCCGAGGAGTTGGTACCCCGGATGGAGTTCCAAAAATGGTGCATGAAACACTTTACCTGACATCCCGTAGGAAAGTAGTGCAGTTTTTATTATTTGCATATTCTATTCTGTTTAAAAAAGACTTCCGTTTGCCAATTGACTCAAAACGGCTAATCCCGATTGGTAAAATTAGGTCCTATTCGATTCTAATTGGCTCTATCTAATTTTAGCCCTATCGTATTGTTTTGGCCATTGTACATCAGTATCCAATTCCTTCGCGAATGTCAAACCTAGATTTGGATTCCTCAATGACTCCCTGGCAAACAAGACCAAATCCGCTTTTCCGGAGGTCAAAATTTCTTCTGCTTGGGCGGCCTCGGTGATTAAGCCTACGGCGCCGGTCAATATTCCGGTTTCTTTTTTGATTCTTTCCGCGAAAGGAACCTGATAATTGGGACCCAACGCAATTTTTTGATACGGAACCGCTCCACCTGAAGAAACATCTATTAAGTCAACACCCTTTTCTTTTAATATTTTCGAAAGCTGCACCGATTCATCGATGTTCCAACCGCCGTCAGCCCAATCGGTAGCCGAAATCCTGACGAATAAAGGCAGTTCCTTTGGCCATTCTGATTGGACCGCCTCAAGCACTTCCAGCATCATGCGAATGCGGTTCTCGAAACTTCCGCCGTATTCATCCGTCCTTAAATTGGACAAAGGCGACATGAATTCATGCAGTAAATAACCATGCGCGGCATGAATTTCCATTACTTGAAAACCGGCTTCAACGGATCTTCTGGCAGCCGATTTGAAATCGGAAATCACTTTTTGGATTCCTGTTTTGTCCAAGGCTACAGGAGTCTCATTGTCATGAAATCCAATTGCGCTTGGCGCTACAGTTTCCCATCCCCCGTGAGCGGAATCAATTTTTTTACCGCCTTCCCATGGTGCGGAAGAGCTGGCTTTTCTGCCTGCATGCGCCAATTGGATTCCGGGAACTGCGTTTTGGCCGATGATGAAACGGTTAATGTGTTGCATTTTTTCGATCTGCTCGTCTTTCCAAAGCCCCAAATCTCCGGGAGAGATTCGACCTTCCGCCGAAACGGCAGTCGCTTCTTGAATTATCAGTCCCGCTCCGCCTGTGGCTCGACTGCCCAAATGCACGAGATGCCAATCATTGGCAAAGCCATTTATTGCTGAATATTGACACATTGGTGAAATGGCGATTCTGTTTTTTATGGTAATGCTTTTTATTTGCAATGGACTGAATAATATTGAAGACATAGATTTGATTTTAAAATGTTTTAGTGAACAATGAATGAAATTCACATTTAACATGTAAAGTTACATGACCTGCGTCTAAGTAAAAAATCTAATGGCACAATTATTGGCAAACCATTTTTAATATTGGCGAATTGTAAACCTTTCAAGATAACTTAGAAAACCTTACTTTTGCGCATCACTTAAAGAACCAAAATTAAAAAATGGATATATTCATCAAGCTTTCTCAATTTCTATTGAGTTTATCATTACTTATCATACTGCACGAACTGGGGCATTTCATTCCTGCTAAATTATTTAAAACCAGGGTCGAAAAATTCTATTTGTTTTTTGACGTCAAATATTCCCTATTAAAAAAGAAAATCGGCGAAACCGAATACGGTATCGGCTGGTTGCCCTTGGGAGGTTATGTGAAAATTTCCGGAATGATTGACGAGAGTATGGACAAGGAACAGATGGCTTTGCCGCCGCAACCTTGGGAATTCAGATCTAAACCGGCCTATCAGCGTTTGATCATCATGCTTGGTGGTGTTACGGTCAACTTCATTTTGGCCTTCATCATTTACATCGGGATGGCATTTGCCTACGGCGACACCTATATCGCCAACTCTGATTTACAAGATGGTCTTATGATCGAGAATCAAGCCATGCAAAATGCGGGTTTCAAAACGGGTGACAGAATCATCTCTGTAGATGGTCAAAAAATCGCCAAATTTGATAATGACATCAGCCTAAAAATCATAATGGCAAAAAATGTCCTAATCGAAAGAAACGGAACACAACAAACAATCAAAATGCCCATCGATTTTATCGATCAATTATCTAAATATGAAAAGGCTCCAATTGTGGAGATAAGAATGCCGTTTGCTATTAGTGCCATCAGTGACGAATCTCCAAACACTAATTTGCAACCTAAAGATATTATTACTTCTTTAAACGGTCAAAAAACAAAATATTTTGATGAAGCAAAATTGATTTTAGATAACAACAAAGGAAAAACCATTCCTGCAACTGTCTTACGCAATCAAAAAGAGGAAAGCATCAATGTAAAAGTATCTGAAGAAGGTACGCTTGGCGTAAATTTAGGCGGGATAAGTCTGGAATCTTTAGAGAAACTAGGCTACTATAAGGTGAGCAAACAAGAATTTAGTTTCATGGAATCCATTCCGGTGGGAATCACCAGAGGAAAAGAGCAACTGCTGGGTTATGGGAAACAGCTGAAAATGATTTTCAGCCCAAGCACGGGCGCTTACAAACAAGTGGGTGGATTTAAGGCTATTTTTGATATTTTCCCAAGTTCATGGGACTGGGAACATTTCTGGACCATCACGGCTTTATTATCGATTATGCTAGGTGTAATGAACCTATTACCTATCCCGGCACTCGATGGTGGTCATGTGATGTTTCTATTGTACGAAATTATTTCAGGTAAAAAACCGAGCGACAAATTCCTGGAGAATGCTCAAATGGTTGGTTTCGTATTACTTATAACGTTATTGTTATTTGCCAATGGAAATGACATTTACAAGGCGATTATAGGGAAGTAAAAAAAAGTAAAAAAAAATTAATTTTTGCTTGCAGAAATCAAATTTACCCCTATCTTTGCACCGCTTTACAAGTGAAACAAACATCACTACTAAGCGCACAAAAACGTTCATTCATTACAGAATAAAAAATATACAGTTTCCTTCTTAGCTCAGTTGGTTAGAGCATCTGACTGTTAATCAGAGGGTCCTTGGTTCGAGCCCAAGAGAGGGAGCT
>NZ_DATBVQ010000105.1:0-10313 GCF_036515215.1 Flavobacterium sp. | reverse complement strand
ATTTATACAATTATGAGTTATAACGATATTATTGGAGCTATAGGAGTTGGAATTATCTTAATCGCCTATTTTTTGAATATTTTTTCACTGATCCCGAAAGAAGGGTTGCTATATTTCACGTTGAACATAATCGGGGCTTGTATCGCTTGTTATGCCTCCGTGCTGATAAACTATATTCCCTTTATAATCCTTGAAGGCACCTGGGCTGGGGTAAGTCTGCTGGCGTTAATCAGAAGCAGGAAGGAAAAGGAATTTCTTGCCGGCAGTTAAAATAGGGATGAAAGCAATTTCAATCAATCCTATTAACCAAAAAACGACCCCATTTTGAGGTCGTTTTTTTCTGATTTTTCATTTATTTTTTTTACATTCTTTCAGGAACATTGATACCCAATAGTTTAAACGAAGAAGCAATAGTATCCGCGACCTTTTTCGACAACTGTACCCTGAATATTTTTTCGGTTTCCACTTCTGAACCTAATATGGGAACGGTTTGATAGAAAGAATTGTACTCGCGAACCAAGTCATAGGTGTAATTGGCCAAAAGTGCAGGACTGTGATTTTGGGCCGCATTTTGTATCACCTCAGGAAACAATTCCAACTGCTTCAACAATTCTTTCTCCTTTTCGTGCAAGGCTATCATTTCTGATTTACTTGAAAAATCAAAATTGGCTTTACGAATTATCGATTGAATTCTCGCGTAAGTGTATTGTATGAAAGGCCCCGTATTTCCCGCAAAATCTACCGACTCCTCAGGATTGAAAAGGATTCGTTTTTTAGGATCCACTTTCAAAATATAATATTTTAAAGCCCCAAGCCCTATGGTACTGTATAATTCTGCTTTCTCTTCGGGAGAATAACTATCCAGTTTCCCTAAATCTTCGGCGATTTTCTGAGCCGTTTCAGTCATTTCCTGCATCAAATCATCAGCATCGACAACCGTTCCTTCGCGGCTTTTCATTTTTCCCGAAGGCAAATCTACCATTCCGTAAGATAAATGGAAGAGGTTTTCAGACCAGTCAAATCCCAATTTTTTCAGGATTAAAAATAACACTTTAAAGTGATAATCCTGTTCGTTACCAACGGTATAAACCATTCCGCCCACATCCGGGTAATCCTTCACACGCTGAATGGCCGTTCCGATGTCCTGTGTCATGTAGACTGCAGTTCCATCAGAACGCAACACGATTTTACGATCCAAGCCTTCGTCGGTCAAGTCAATCCAAACAGAACCGTCAGGATCTTTTTCGAAAACACCCTTTTCAAGTCCAATTTGAACCACGTCTTTTCCTAATAGATAGGTATTACTTTCATAGTAATAACAATCAAAGTCAACTCCCAGATTTTTATAAGTGGTGGCAAAACCATCATAAACCCATTGGTTCATTTTTTTCCATAGCGAAATAACCTCTTCATCGCCCGCCTCCCATTTCAAAAGCATTTCTTGTGCTTCGAGAATAATTGGGGCTTGCTTTTTGGCTTCTTCCTCTGTTTTTCCTTCGCCCATTAATTGGGCAATCTCTGCTTTATAAGCTTTATCAAAAGCCACATAATAATTACCAACTAATTTGTCTCCTTTTAAACCCGTCGATTCTGGAGTTTCGCCATTCCCAAATTTCTGCCAAGCCAGCATTGATTTACAAATATGGATTCCCCTATCATTTATGATTTGAGTTTTATATACTTTTTTACCTGAAGCTTTGATGATTTCCGCAACAGAATAACCCAACAGATTATTACGAACGTGACCTAGATGCAGCGGTTTATTTGTGTTTGGCGAAGAGTATTCTACCATCACCGCTTTGTCGTCGGGATTGGGAGTGATGAAACCAAATTTCAGGTCACCTCTAATTCCATTGAAAAAATTCAAATAATACTTATCAGATATCACAATATTTAAGAAACCGGAAACCACATTGAATCTCGCAACTTCCTCCACATTTTCAACCAGATAATTCCCTATTTTATTACCTAATTCTACGGGGTTACTTTTTACAACTTTCAATAAAGGAAAAATTACCATCGTGATATCCCCCTCAAATTCCTTCCGAGTGGTCTGAAATTCAACTTTGTCAATAACAATGTTAAATAAAGCTTGGACCGCTTTTTCGATTGATGGCGTAAGAATTTGGGATAATGTCATTTTGTGTGTCTATTTTAAGCTCGCAAAGATAGCTATAATGTCGCAATTTGTAAATTAGAAAACAAGATAATTTCTTACTCAAAATGAGAAGCTTAACCCCTCGACAAGAACAATTCGGTAAATTATTCGATTAAAAGTGTAACATTTTTTCCGTTAACGAGTCTACTGTGTAAGTTTTCGCAACTGAGTTTTATTAAAAATAAAAAATATATAAAATAGTACTGTGTTATGCATACTATTAGAATAAAAACAATATCTTTGCATCATCAATCAAATGTTTAATCAAAAATCACAATCATGAAAATCAAATTAATCTTAATCTGCCTGTTCGGAACCCTGCTTTCGATGCAAGCGCAAACATCGGTGAAACCTTCACTCGGTGAAAGTCCGGGAAGCGTAACCGGAAAAGTCATTGACAAAAAAAGCAATGAGCCACTGTCCTATGTAAATGTCATCGTAAAGGAAGCCGACAAATATGTCACGGGCGGAATCACCTCTGACAAAGGGATTTTTTACATCAAAGATCTGGATTTAAAAAACTACACCGTAGAAATACAGTTTATCGGGTACAAAACCATCACAAAATCAATTTCTTTAACCAGAGAAACCAAGAATATCGATCTGAAGACTATTGTCCTAGAAGAAGATGCGATAGAACTTAAAGGCGTTGATATTATCAGTGAAAAGTCGACAATCGAGCAAAAAATAGACAGGAAGATTATCAATGTCGGGAAAGATCTAATTTCTGCCGGTGCTACTGCCGCCGAAATCATGAACAACATTCCTTCCGTTAGTGTTGATCCGCAGACAAACGCCATTAGTTTGAGAGGAAATTCAAACGTGCGCGTTTTAATTGACGGAAAGCCTTCAAACATCGATGCTTCCCAATTACTACAACAAATACCCTCCTCTTCAATCAAACAAATTGAGTTAATCACTAATCCTTCTGCAAAATACAACCCTGAAGGAATGAGCGGTATTATTAATATTGTTTTAAACAAAAACAGTAAAATTGGTTTCAACGGTAGCATTAACAATGGTGTTACTTTTGGAAAAACCCCAAAATTAAACTCATCATTTGATTTAAATTATAGAAGCGGCAAATTTAATTTCTACGGCAATTACGGCTTAAACACAGGAAAACAAGCTAATAATGGATTTATAAAAAGTGAAGAGCTTAATAGAGAAAACACCCAGATTTTCACATTTAACAACAATAACACTTCACATTTAGCAAAAGTAGGATTCGATTTTAATATTAATGACAACAACACGGTTTCTCTTTATACCAATCAAAATTTCTTCAAAGGAAACGGTTTCGGAAGTACCGATGTGGATTATGTTGACAATTCCAATGGCGATCAATTGCAGCTTTTTGACAGCAAAGGTAACAATCAGACTCAAACCTATAACTTTGACTACAAATTGAAATTCAAGAAAGAAGGTCATAATTTAGAGCTAGAGGTGAATTACAGTAAAAACGACGAGCCGGAAAATGCCGTTTATTCTAATTACGACAGAGATACAGGAGCTTTAAATAGTACTTTTACAAATGATGTTGAAACTATTGGTAAAAATACAATTATCAATCTTGATTATGTAAACCCACTAACAGAGACTATAAAATTAGAATTGGGAGTAGAACATAGAAACGAAACAACAGATAATAGTTTACTTAGAGACGGTAACCCAACATCAGATTTCAGCTACGATAGAAAAATATCCTCAGCCTACGCCACTTTAGGAAAGCAATGGAAAAAATGGAGTTTTCAAGCTGGAGCGCGTCTTGAACAATACAATATTGAAGCCCAATTTAAAGAAGTATCTAAGGATGACGGCTCATTTAAAGATGATTTATTAAACGTATATCCTTCAACATTCTTGACTTATAACCCAAGTGACAAAAACTCATTTAATTTAAGTTTCTCAAGAAGAGTAGACAGACCAAGCATTGGACAAGTAAATCCAATTAGAGAATGGAGTACTGCGACATTAGATTCTCAAGGAAATCCAGATCTTATTCCGCAATTTACTAATTCGTACGAAATAAATTATACTAGAAAAACCAAAATAGGATCAATTACTTCTGGTGTTTTTTATAGAAGAATCGAAGACGAAATCACTAGAGTTATCTTTACAAATCCTGAGAATCCAAACAAACAAATCTTATCTTTTGACAACTTCAACAATAACGAAGCTTACGGAATTGAAGTTTCAGGTAATTTAGATTTCAGAAAATGGTGGAGCGCTAACGTAAGTGCGGATGCTTATCAGAAAAAAGTAAAAGGGACTATAGAAAGTTCTCCAGGAATTTATGAATTTGTTGAAGTTAACGCGAGTACATTTAATGCTCGTATAAACAACACTTTCAAAGCTACAAAAGATCTTCGATTCCAATTATTTGGAATGTATAGAGGGCGTGATTTAAGCTTGCAATTCAACAGAGAAGCAATGTGGAAAATGGATATTGGAACTAGCTACAACATCTTAAAAGGAAGCGGAACAATAAGTACTCGATTTAGTGATATTTTCAACAGCATGCATTTTGCCTTTGACGGTAAAAGACCATACAAAGCAAACGGGCAATTCAACTGGGAAAGCCAATCGGTTTATGTAGGTTTTAATTACAGATTCGGAAGCGGAAAAAACAAGGCCATCCAAAGAAAACAAAGAGACAAAAATGAAACCCAAGGTGGCGGTGGGCTTTTATAAGATTTAGTTTAGATAATTTGTTGCCCAAAAAAACCCGGAGTATGCCAACTCCGGGTTTTTTTATGTAAAATAAATATTTTAATTGCACTAAGGACTATTCGGTTTTACCATTTAATAATGGCACTTCCCCATGTGAATCCGCTACCGAAGGCAGCCAAAACAACTGTGTCTCCCGATTTTATCTTACCCAATTCCCATGCTTCAGTTAACGCAATCGGAATGGAAGCAGCGGTAGTGTTACCGTATTTTTGGATGTTATTGTAAACTTGGTCGTCGTTCAGATCAAATTTCTTTTGGATAAATTGCGAAATTCTCAAATTGGCTTGGTGTGGAATCAGCATATCGATATCCGACACTGCCAAATCGTTGGCCTCCAATCCTTCATTAATCACCTCGGCAAAACGTACTACCGCATTTTTAAACACAAATTGACCATTCATGTATGGGAAATAGCTTTCGTCATCAGGATCATTGTCAGCAAGAATGTCGGTTACCCAACGTCCTCCCATTCCCGGGGCTTTCACTATTAATTCCTCGGCGTGTTGCCCTTCTGAATGCAAATGTGTGGAAAGAATTCCTTTCGTCAAATCTTCCTCCCTGCTTAACACAGCCGCTCCGGCTCCATCACCAAAGATAACGGAAACCCCACGTCCGCGAGAAGTCATGTCCAAGCCCGCTGAATGCACCTCGGAACCAATCACCAAAACATTTTTGTACATGCCTGTCTTGATATACTGGTCGGCAACGGACAACCCATATATGAAACCGGAACATTGGTTTCTGACATCTAAAGCTCCCACGGTTTTCAATCCCAAATCACGTTGTACTAAAACTCCAGGGCCAGGAAAATAGTAATCCGGACTTAATGTGGCAAAAACCACAAAATCGATATCTTCTTTGGCAACACCGGAACGCTCAATAGCGATTTCGGCCGCTTTAACTCCCATGGTGGTCGTTGTGTCTTCTCCCGGAATAATGTGTCTTCTTTCTTGAATCCCTGTTCTTTCCTGAATCCATTCGTCATTAGTATCGATGAGTTTCGATAAATCGTCATTAGTGACAACATTTGATGGAACATAATATCCTAATCCCGCTATTTTTGAATGGTACATATTGTTATATTGTTAAAATAAGTTGGCAAATTTAAGCATACTTTAAAATTCTGGTTCACAAATTACAGTTTTTTTATCAATTTACAATTTATATCTTTTCGGGAACTCCTTGCCAGCTGACCACTATCTTCCCAACGCGGCATAGAAAATGGCTCCCATCACTAATATTGGACTTTCATTTTATTTGAAAAAAAGCGCAGTAGCTTACTTTTTTATCATGCTATCATTAGCGTTATCTTTTGGTCAACTTCCAATAAGGTGTCGTGCTCGAAGAAAATCACTTTTCGGTCAAAAACCGCTTTAATTAAGTAATGGCTTCCTTTAAAATAGGATTGTTTGACAATTGCTTCCATCAAACCGTTATCGACCACTTTCAGTTGATGCGGATACAGCAAAACAATTTCGTCCTCCTCATCGATATCCACCAATTGCGACAATTTCAGTTCATTGACTTCCCCAAATAATGATGCTACATATTTGTTTATTGGATTACTGTACAAACTTTGCGAATCTCCCTTATCAACGATTCTTCCCGCTTGCAGAACGACGGTTTCGTCAGCAAAGGAAAGCGCGTCCGTGCTGTCATGCGTGGCAACAATAACTGTTACTTCCTTTGATTTTAGGTAGGCAAACAAATTACGACGAAGTGCGTTTTTTCTGAAATTATCGATATGGCTGAAAGGTTCGTCTAGCAAAAGGATTTCCGGTTCTAGCGCTAAAACACGTGCAAGTGCAACCCTTTGTTGTTGACCTCCACTCAAATACTTTGCGTTTACATCTGCAAAATCGGTCATTTCAACAATTTCCAAAAGCTCCCGGATTCGTTCCTTTTTCTTTTCGGGAAAAACATTGGAAAGAAATTTGCCTACATTTTCTCCGACGGTGATGTATGGCATCAAATCAAAATCCTGGGACAAATATTTGACGAAAGCCATTCCCGGAACCAGATTATATTTTGGTCCCAGCACTTCAGTTTCATCCCATACTATATTCCCTTCATCCAGATCATACAAGCCGTAAATTAATTTTAAAAGCGTGCTTTTTCCGCAGCCGCTCTCGCCGATTACTGCAATGTTCTGGCCTTTTTCTATCGTGAAATCTATATTATGAAGCACGCGCTTTTCGGCATAGCCAAATGAGATATTTTGAACTTGAAGCATTTTTAGTATAATGATATTTTGAGACTGCAAAGATAGTTCTCTTCTACAAAACTACTTCGCAGAAATTGGAATTTAAGCAAAAAAAGAAAGCCATTTCGAGATAACGAAATGGCTTTCTACATATTAAAATAAACTAAATTTTTAGTTCCCTGCCTCTATTTTAGCATCTTCCCTCATTTTGTCATTTGCGGTAATGGCAAACTCAACACGACGGTTTTGGCTTCTTCCTTCAACAGTTTCATTTGTTGCAATCGGATCGGCGATACCTAGACCCGTTACGTTAAATCTACTTGCAGCTACTCCTTTACTCACTAAATAATTTCTAACTGAAGCTGCTCTTTCTATCGAAAGTTTAAGATTGTAATCCGCAGGACCAGTGTTATCAGTATATCCGAATATAGTAATGTCAGTGTCAGGATATTCTGCAAACACAGGAACTAATTTATCCAGATTTGCTTTCGCTTCGGCTGTTAATGAAGATTTGTTTGTATCAAAACGTACCGCATTTTCATTTAGAACTAATTGAATCCCCTCACCTACACGTTTTACCTCAGCTCCCGGAAGAACTTCGTCAATTTGTCTGGCCTGTTTATCCATTTTGTTTCCGATAACTCCACCGGCAACACCACCAACGACACCACCCAGTACGGCGCCCATGGCTCCTTTACCGCCTTTACCTACATTGTTACCCAGAATTGCACCAATAACAGCACCACTCGCTGCTCCAATTGCCACACCTCTTTGTGTTTTATTTGTGTTTTTTAAAGCTTCACAACTTGTAAAAAGCGTACCAATTGACATAACTAATGCCAAGGTTAGTATAGAAAAATTTTTCATAATTATTATTTTTTTGATATTTTAAATTTAGTTAGCTCTTTGAAATTGGTAAATCACGTCAATACTTTTACCCGCAACATTACTTCCTTTGTCAACCAACTGGAAAGAATCAGGAGTTTGATTCGCGACATACAATATGTATCCTGCTCTTACTCTTTTTGCTTTTTCACCTGCGTTCAATACTTTCAAGATGAATTCACCGTCCGTATTGATGTACCAAGTGATCGGAGAACTGAATGCCGTACAATTAAAGTTGGTCAAAGCCATATTCCCTTTGTTATTATTTGAAACGAATTTCCAAGTACTTCCTTCAAAACACTTTGAATCAGCAATGTCAAAAGAATTCACTTTGATATATTCCGATCCAGGATAAGTCACTGAGGTTAATACCCAGTTTCCTTTTACTGCAACTTGAGCATTTTTATCTAATTTCTTACCTGTTACCGAAGTGGTCTTACATGAAAACAACACCAAAGCTATAGCTGTTAAAAAAATAATTTTTTTCATTTTTATATAGTTTTATATTAAACTTATGCAAAGATACAAAGGGAATTGATGGCTACAGTTTCAAAATTCCACAATTTTGTTTCAAAATTAACAGTTACGACAATTTGTCACCTAATCTGGTATTGGTATTCTATTTGAAAGGATTGCAGGAGATTGTAAAACCCTTAAAATTATAAATATGACAACTGGAAAAATTAATGTTTCGGTGGAAAATATCTTCCCTTTAATAAAGAAGTTCCTATACAGTGACCACGAAATTTTCTTACGTGAATTGATTTCCAATGGAACGGATGCAACGTTAAAACTAAAACATCTGACAAACATTGGCGAAGCCAAAGTAGAATATGGCAATCCCATTATTGAAGTGAAAATTGACAAAGAGGGTAAAAAACTTCATATTATTGACCAGGGAATCGGAATGACATCCGAAGAAGTGGAGAAATATATCAATCAACTGGCTTTCTCAGGCGCTGAAGAATTCCTTGAAAAATACAAAGATTCCACTAAAGATTCCGGAATCATCGGCCATTTTGGTCTTGGTTTCTATTCGGCATTTATGGTTGCTTCCAAAGTGGAAATCATTACCAAGTCATACAAAGACGAGCCGGCAGCGCATTGGACCTGCGACGGAAGCCCGGAATTCACCTTGGAACCTGCAGACAAAACCACGCGTGGAACCGAAATCATTTTGCATATCGCCGAGGACTCATTAGAATTCCTGGAAGAAGCCAAAATCAAAGAGTTACTCAACAAGTACAACAAGTTCATGCCTATTCCGATTAAATTTGGAACCAGAACTGAAAAAATAGAACAAAAAAAGGGAGAATCAGTTGAAGCGGAAGACAAGGACGAAGTCTTTAAAACCGTTGAAGTAGATAATATCATCAATAATCCGAATCCGGCCTGGACAAAACAACCATCCGAATTATCTGATGAGGATTACAAATCATTCTACCACGAATTGTATCCGATGCAATTTGAAGAGCCGTTATTCCACATCCATCTGAATGTTGACTATCCGTTTAACCTAACCGGTATATTGTACTTCCCAAAATTGGGTTCTGATATGCAAATTCAGAAAGATAAAATCCAATTGTACCAAAATCAGGTTTATGTAACCGATAATGTAGAAGGGATCGTTCCTGAATTCCTAACGATGCTGAAAGGAGTTATCGACTCACCGGACATTCCGTTGAACGTATCGCGTTCAGGACTGCAAGCGGATGCTGCTGTTAAGAAAATATCCAACTACATCACCCGTAAAGTTGCCGATAAATTGAAATCGTTATTCACTGAAAACCGTGAAGATTTCGAGAAAAAATGGAACGATATTAAAATCGTTTTAGAGTACGGAATGCTTTCTGAAGACAAATTCTACGAAAAAGCGGGTGCTTTCGTTTTATATCCAACAGTTGACGGCAAATACTATACACTTGAGGAGTTAAAAGAAAACCTAAAAGACAAGCAAACGGACAAGGACGGAAAACTGGTTGTTTTATATGCCGGAAATAAAGATGCGCAGCATTCTTACATCGAAATTGCGCAGGAGAAAGGATATGAAGTGCTATTATTGGATTCTCCAATTATTTCGCACTTGATCCAAAAACTGGAAGCGGACAATAAAGATTTAACCTTCGTTCGTGTCGATTCGGACCATATCGATAATTTGATCAAGAAAGAGGAAGCCACCATTTCTAAATTATCAGAGGAAGAGCAAGCGAGCTTAAAAACGGCTGTGGAAACAATTGTACCGAAAGAAACCTATAGCGTACAGATGGAAGCTTTAGACAGTCAATCGGCACCATTTATCATCACGCAACCTGAATTTATGCGTAGAATGAAAGA
>NZ_DATBVQ010000104.1:0-2302 GCF_036515215.1 Flavobacterium sp. | reverse complement strand
CATCAAATTATTGCAAGAGTACGATTGGACAGGAAATATCCGAGAATTGCGTAATGTCGTGGAGCGTTTGATTATTCTTGGCGGAAGCGAAATTTCCGAAAATGACGTGAAGCTTTTTGCATCGAAATAATTAAATAATTTAAAGATTAAATAATTTAAAAATCAGGAGGACAATCCTTTAATTTTTTAATGTTTAAATCTTTCAATCTAAAATAAATGAAATTAAAAAAAATAAACGAAAAGCTACAAGAAGCATTAATTGAGAACGGCCTAACGGAAGCCAATCAAATGCAAAAGGAGACTTTTTCGACTTTAAAAAGTGGTGCGGACTGCATTATCATCGCACCAAAAGGGAGCGGAAAAACAACGACTATCGTTATCAACGTTATCCAGCAGTTGGTTTGCGAGGGAGAGCAATCTCCTCGTGCTTTGATAATCGTCGAAGACAAGGCCAAGGTATTGGAAATGGAAGCGCTTTTTGAAAAGTATGGCAGATATACGAACTTGACTGTTTATGGCGTGAATGATAGGGGGGATATGGAATACGATAAGAATTTCATATCGGGCGGAATAGATGTCTTGATTGGAACCCCTAATAAGTTGAGCGAGATGTTTACTATGGCTGGTTTTAACGTGAACAGACTCAAAATGTTTATTCTTGATGACGCGGATCCAATTTTGAGATTACGTCATGAAACTAAAATCATGCGTATTTCGAACAGTATCACTAAAACGCAGCGCATTATATTTTCGGAACAATTGACTGACAGAATAGATATTCTCGCCGAGAAAATGTTGGTGGAACCTTTTTTGTTTGAAATAGAAGAGGACAAAGAAGAGGAACAGAATGAAGTGGATGAAAAATAACATAAAATAAAATACCATGGGATTAATGAAAGTGTTTTCGGGAAGTGAAATTTTAGCATTGGCTTTAAAAGAGAAAATCGAAGCTATTGGCGTAGATGTGGTGATGAAAGACAATATCCAGTCGGCAAGATTGGCAGGTTTTGGAAGTTCGGGATCGGCAGTTGAACTGTTTGTTCAGGAAACGGAGTTCTCAAAAGTGAATCCTGTGATTGAAGAGTTTAGACTGAGCATTTAATACACGTCTGTCGATTTAAATATATAACCCTCGGTACTTTTTTTGTATCAGGGTTTTCTTTTTGAAACGGATTCGAATTATAAATTAAAAAGATTAAATGAAATACAAAATGCTGGTTATTGACATGGATGATACCTTGTTGACAGATGACCATAAAATCTCGGAAGAGAATAGAGAGATGCTTTTCAAAGCGCAAGAAAAGGGAGTACACGTTATTTTGGCATCAGGAAGACCAACACCGGCAATGACGGCTTATGCCAAAGAGTTGCAAATGGATTCCTATATGATTTCGTACAATGGCGCCGTCATCACCGATTTGAAAGAAGACAAAGTCCTCTTTGAGCAAACCTTGACCCAAGAGCAAATACACGAATTATATGACTATAGCCTAAAAAGCAAAACGCATATCATCACTTATTTGGATGGCGAAGTGGTCAGCGAAACGAGTTCGGAATATATAGATATAGAGCTAAATATTACGGGATTGGAACACAACAAAGTATCGGATTTTAAAGCTGCCGTTAATTCGTCAGCTGTAAAATGTATTTTGCTGGAAGAACCGAGCTATTTGAAAGAAGTGGAAAAAGACCTGAAAAAAGCGATGCCTCACTTGAGCGTAAGCATGTCAAAACCTTTTTTCCTTGAGGTCGCCCAAAACGGAATAGACAAGGCGGCAAGCATCAAAATATTAGCCGAAAAATTGAATATTCTTCAATCTGAAATAATAGCCGTCGGTAACGCGGGGAATGACCTAAGTATGATTGAATATGCAGGACTGGGCGTTTGGGTTGATAATGTAACGCCAGAACTAAGGGATAAAGGTGATGTAATTGTTGCCTCTAATAATGACCATGGAGTTGCTGAGGTAGTGCGAAGATTTATCTTGAATTAATTCTTTTTCACTTTTTTCAAACTCAACAAATTCAATGGGTTCATGCCTAAGCCAGTCACGTTTGTTCTGGTGAAACGGGCTACTTTGTCATAAAACAGAGCAATTACGGGCGCTTCGTTTATGATAATCTTGTCCATTTTTTGATACAAAACATAGCGTTTTTCGTCGTCGGTCTCTTTGAAAGCCTGTTCGTATAAGTTGTCGAATTCGGCATTTTTGAAATGGGTGTAATTCGGCCCGTTTGGCGAGAAATTTTTACTGTAAAACAGCGACAAGTAATTCTCGGCGTCGGGATAGTCGGCAATCCA
>NZ_DATBVQ010000103.1:0-8977 GCF_036515215.1 Flavobacterium sp. | reverse complement strand
AAAAAAACAATGATTTTAGTTGCCGTCTTTGCGGTCAGTACCATTGCTCATTCGCAAGCTGATAAAGTGGATATTGCGATAAAAGAGCTGATGCAAAAAAACAAGATTGTTGGTTTGCAACTTGCGGTGGTCAAAAACAACGCCATTGTCAAAACGGGGCATTACGGGCTGGCAAATATCGAGGATTCGACTGCCGTGGATGACGAAACTGTTTTCAGCATTAACTCGATGACTAAATCAATTACCGGAGTTGCCATTATGCAACTGGTAGAAAAAGGAAAATTGAAACTGGAAGATCCCATTTCTAAATATTTGGACAGTTTGCCTAATCCATGGCGAAATATCACCGTAAAACAACTGGCAACGCATACCTCCGGAATCCCTGATATTTGGGAGAGACCAGAACATATGTGGTCAAACGATAGCGCTGAATTGTTTAAAAAAATAAAAGAGCAGCCTATCGTTTTTCACCCTGGAGAGGAACAACGCTACAACCAAACCAATTTCTTGTTGCTTGGAAAGATTATCGAAAAAATTAGCGGCCAATCTTTTGAAGAATATGTAAACGAAAACCAGTTTGAAAAAGCGGCTATGAAACGTTCGATCAAAGCGGGGATGGGCGATTTTTTCTCAGTAATTGATCATTCCGCAAGACCATATACGTATTATATCAATGGTAGCTTAACTAATATATACCAACCGATGCCCAAAAATTTGTATCCCGCAGGGGGAACATTTTCCACCGCGACGGAAATGGCAAAATGGGCAATTGCTTTACAAACGAATAAATTTATCAATAAAGAAAGCCTAAAAATGCTGTTGGCTCCAGTAACTTTAAAGGATGGATCGATACATGAAGGAAACGGTTTCTTTAATCAAAATTCTATCGGTTTTTTTATAGCCACAAAATCTAAGGCTCCTGTAATTGCCACTTTTGGCGGTGCTAGAAATGCCGTATTCATCTATCCAAAAGATAAAATTACCGTTGTTGTATTAAGTAATTTAGTGGGTGGACATCCACAAAATTTCATTGAAGAAATTGCCAATTTATATATGGCGGATAAGAAATAAAGAGTTGCTGCCCAATGCTATTTTCAAATCTTTAAAGAAATTTAAAATAAAACCACAAATCATCATTTATGAAAATGCCTAAAAACGCCTATCTAGTACTTGCCATTATATTTTCAATCTCTTTTATCGACTCTCTATTCGATAACGAGGCGACACACGAACTTTTCTTTTGGGAAGTCAATATGTGGGTGTATCGGTTTTTTAGATTAGGATTGGCGGTGCTGTTTATGAAATCCTACCTGGATATGAGAAATGCCGAAAAGATAACTGAGGAATAAGTGCAGCGGAGCGTAAACGAAAATACAACTATGAAAGAATTGATAATAGCCCCGTACGAAGCAAAACACCAGCAAGAATTTAGAAGACTTTCCATGGAATGGTTGGAAAAGTTTGACTTGTTGGAGGAAGCCGATATGCCAATGCTTGAGCATCCCCAAGAGGTCATTTTGGATAAAGGGGGTTTCATTTTTCTGGCACATTATGACAATGCAATCGTGGGTACCATTTCAATGATTAGAGAGGGAGAAAATAATTTCGAAATATTGAAGCTGGGCGTGAATAACGGGTATCAGGGACTGGGAATCGGGCGAAAATTAATGGTTCACTGTCTCGATTTGTGCAAACAGCTGGAGGGCAACACCGTTATTCTGGAAACCAATACAAAACTCGTAAGCGCCATAACGCTCTATAAAAGTTTGGGCTTCGGTGAAATTCCGTTGACCGATGTGATGTTTCAGACCGCTGACTGTAAGATGGAACTTGATTTGTCTTGTTGGATTAGTTCTTTGTAATCCCTTAATATTCCGTATCTTAGTTGTCTCTTTTGCATTTCAAAATAGGGAAGTGCGGGATTTAAAGAGAACGTGTAATCAAAAAGAAAAGAAGATGGAAACTTTTGACTGGACTAAATTCACAAAGAAAATCGCCGTGAAAGGAAATCTTTTTGACATCTACAATGCCTGGACCAAACCGTCGGCATTAGAGAATTGGTTCTTGAGTAAGGCCGTTTTTATAAGACCGGAGAGCGGTATTGTTGACCGTCACCAAAACATATTAAAAAAGGACAGCTATGAATGGTCTTGGTTTTTATACGATGCGGTGGAGAAAGGGAAAATAACCAAAGCGAATGGAATTGACCACCTGCAATTTACTTTCGCGGGAGAATGCCTAGTCGATGTTGAGCTCAAGCAAGACGGGGAATACGTGATCGTAAAGTTAACCCAGAAAAATATCCCAACCGATGATGTGTCCAAACGCAATATCCGCCTTGGTTGCGAATCGGGCTGGTCTTTTTATCTTTTGAATTTAAAGTCCATTTATGAAGGGGGTGTAGATTTAAGAAATAAAAACCCTGAATTTATAGGGATGCTAAACAGTTAAGCATAAAGTAAGCAATTAATTTGATTTCTCTTTTATCAAATTGACATATCTAATCACATTTAATGTCGAACGCCCAGTAAGCTTTGGATCAATCGTTAAACTTCATGTCGCTTGGACCAATAAGGCCAAACAAACTTTCAATTTATTGAAATGGAAATTCGAAAAGCTTTTTGGTTCCGGAAATCTCTATGCTTGCGAATTTTCAAATAAAATTCTTGTTAAACTAAAATCTTTTTTAAATTAGCTTATAAAAAAATTGGAGATATCAAGAATTTTGGAATTGGTTTCGCGTGTTAGCTTGAAATTTGCCTCCAGGAACTTATACTTTGTTTATACAAAAATAGAATTACAATAAAATGTGGAATGTTTAATTAATGTTTATTTATGTAATATGAAAAAAATAATATTGCCTCTTTTTCTGATGCTGGGGCTTGTGGGTCAAGCACAAATGAAAGCAGATGACGTAGAAACTTTTACCTTGAAAAATGGTATGAAATTCCTGGTTGTGGAAGACTTTTCCATTCCCAATGCCAACATGTATTTATTTTATAAGGTGGGAAGCCGTAACGAGTACCAGGGGATTACCGGGCTTTCTCACTTCTTTGAACACATGATGTTCAACGGGGCCAAAAAATATGGTCCTAAATTTTTTGACCAAACAATGGAATTCAACGGCGGTGCCAATAACGCCTATACCACCGAAAATGTTACTGTATATACGGACTGGTTTCCAGCCTCGGCCTCAGAAATTATTTTTGACATGGAAGCCGACAGGATTGCCAGCTTAAGTATCGATCCAAAAATGGTCGAAAGCGAAAGAGGAGTGGTGCTAAGTGAAAGACGCACCGGACTGGAGAACTCTCCGTGGCGATTTTTATCGCAATCTGTTCAGGCAACCGCTTTTCAGGAGCATCCGTACCACTGGCCAGTCATTGGTTATGAAGACGATATGAAAAACTGGACCCAGCAAGATTTGGAACGTTATTTTAAAACCTACTACGCACCAAATAACTGCGTGGTTGTTGTCTCCGGAGCTATCAAAGCGGATCAGGTGAAAGAATTTGCCGAAAAGTATTTAGAACCGATTCCCGCACAACCCGCACCACCTGCAGTGCACATAGTGGAACCTGAACAAACCGGGGAGCGTCGAATAACAGTTAAAAAAGAGGTTGCAACTCCGTATCTAATGATCGCCTATCATACTCCCGAGTCCAAAAATGAGGATTACTATGCATTAAACATTCTGAGTTCCATACTTTCAAGTGGACAATCGTCAAGATTATATACTGCCTTGGTTGACAAACAGCAATTAGCAACTCAGATAGCGACTGACTTTGGTGATAGTTTTGACCCAAACCTTTTCAGTTTCTACGCTGTCGCCAATAAGAACATTAATGAAACAGATTTGGAAAACGCGATATATGTGGAAATCGAAAAAATAAAAACCAATGGCATCAGCGAAACTGAACTTCAAAAAATCAAAAATCAAAAACTGATGGAGTTTTATTCCCAAGTGGAAACGATCAACGGGAAGTCAAACAATATAGGGACGTATGAAGTGTTTTTTGGAGATTATCGAAAAATGTTCAATGCGCCAGCCAACTACAATAAGATTACGGTTGCTGATGTGCAGAACGTTGCCAAAAAATATTTCACAAAAAGCAACAGAACAGTAGGTATATTAAAAACAAACGTAGAAAATTAATTTTATGGAACCAATCAAAAAAACAATACTAACGGCCTGTTTACTGCTATTGACACAAATAAGCCTAACTGCGCAGGGCTATAAATTACCCGATTATACCACTTTTAAATTGTCTAATGGGCTTACCGTTTACCTGATGGAACAACATGATGTTCCCATAATAAGCGTATCGGCGATACTTCCTGCGGGTGCCATTTATGACAATGATCAAGCGGGTCTTGCGTCTTTAACGGCCACCGCCCTAAAACATGGCACTGAAAATTACACAAAGACAAAACTTGATGAAGAACTAGACTTTATAGGGGCTCATGTAAATACATACGCAACCAAAGAATATGCGGGACTTTCGTCCAATTTTGCCTCAAAAGATAAAGTCAAGGTACTGGGAATCATAAAGGACATAATGCTCAATCCTGTGTTTGACCAGACGGAGTTTGATAAAGAGAAAAGCCGTCTGTTAGTGTCGCTTGAGCAGCAAAAAGAAAGCCCAAGATCAGTAATAGGATCCTATTTCGATGCCTTTTTGTACGGGAATCATCCTTATGGCAACGTAATTAATGGTGTCAACTCCACCGTCAGTAAATTGACCGTAGAGGATGTGACTGATTTTTATAGAGCGAATTATAAACCAGATAACTCCGCCATTAGTGTAGTTGGGGATTTTAATGCTAAAGAAATGAAAGGGGTGTTATCTGCTTTGTTCTCAAAGTGGGAAAAATCGACGAAAGAAAAAGAAAATCCCGCAACAAAAACAATCAGCAATCCTACCGAAAACAGAGTGTTGTTAGTCAATAAAAACGACGCTAAGGAAACCACATTTTATATAGGAGCTCCAGGAATAAGCAGAAACAATCCCGATTTTGTGGCTATTGAAGTAGTCAACACGCTTTTTGGGGGACGATTCACTTCTATGTTGAATGACGAACTGCGTGTAAATTCAGGTTTGACTTACGGGGCATCCAGCAGATTTGGCGCTTTGAAAGGCGGAGGTTCTTTTGCTATTAGCACCTTTACTGCCAACGCAACTACAGAAGCCGCAATTGATAAAGCATTGGAAGTGGTCAATAAATTGCACGCTAACGGTCTTGATGAAAAATCGTTGGCCTCAGCCAAAAATTATGTCAAAGGGCAATTTCCCCCGCGTTATGAAACATCAGCACAACTTTCCGGGCTAATGACACAAATGTTCTGGTATAATTTTGACAAATCGTTCATCGATAATTTCGAAAAAAATGTTGACGGTCTCAACTTGGCAAAAGCAAACCAAATCATTGCCAAGTATTTCCCTAAGGACAAATTCCAATTTGTTTTAGTGGGCCAATCAGCAGAAATCAAAAAAATAGCCGAAAAGTACGGTAAAGTTACCGAAGTGGATATAAAAGACGAACAGAAAAAAGTCTTGTAAGAAACGGGAAAGCGGGGATGATATCCCCGCTTTTTTTTATATGATTTTGTAATTTTAAGATTTTGCCCTTAAATTTTAAGGACGGGACTCATAAAATCCCAAAAGTTTTAAACATTATAAAATCAGTCCAATTTGATGGAAAACAGCCAGTCATTTTAGCCTAGCCGTTATGCAATCTAATTTGACTATATTTGTTGACCTAAAAGAAAGTTATAGTGAGTCAAATCAATAAACTGAAAATATTCAATGATCCCATTTACGGGTTCATCACCATCCCGAATGCCTTAATTTATGACCTTATACAACATCCTTATTTTCAACGTTTAAGAAGAATTTCCCAGATGGGCTTGTCGTATTTGGTGTATCCCGGAGCCAATCATACCCGTTTTCATCACGCTTTGGGCTGCATGCATTTGATGCAAAAGGCGGTTGAAGTGCTTCGTTTTAAAGGTGTTTCCATTACCACTGAGGAAGAGAACGCCTTATATATCGCCATTTTATTGCACGATATAGGCCACGGACCCTTTTCCCATGCCATGGAAAAAAGCATCGTGGAGGATGTGCACCATGAGGAAATCTCGTTGTTGTTTATGCACCAATTGAATGTGGAATTTAATGGGCAGTTGAGTTTGGCCATTCAGGTATTTGAGGGGGATTATCACCGTAAATTCATGTTGCAGCTTATTTCGAGCCAATTGGACATGGACCGAATGGATTATTTAAAACGAGACAGCTTCTATTCGGGCGTTGCGGAAGGAAATGTCAATTCGGAGCGATTGATCCAGATGATGAATGTTGTGGACGATGTGTTGGTGATCGAAGAAAAAGGAATCTATTCAGTAGAGAAATTCTTGATGTCCAGACGATTGATGTACTGGCAGGCTTATCTACACAAAACCAGTTTAGTGGCTGAATTGATTTTGACCAGAATATTAAAACGCGCCAAAGAACTCACTTTAAAAGGAATGGTTTTGCCATGCAGCGAACCCTTGCAGTTTTTTTTACAAAATAAGATTACCTTAGATACGTTTAATACAGGGACTTTGGATTTGTTTTCCCAGTTGGATGATTTTGATATCATTAGTGCTTTGAAATCATGGCAACGCCAGAACGATTTTATCTTGTCTTCGTTGAGCAAGATGATCATCAACAGGGATCTATTGAAAATAAAATTAACCAGTGAAAAAGTGCCGGTTGAAGATTTGCAGCCATTGAAGGAACGTTTTGCATCGGATAATAACATAAGCATAACGGAAACCAATTATTTTATCTTTAAAGGAAAAATAAAAAATCAGGCGTATAGTAAGGAACAGGAACCCATACGAATTTTGAAAAAGGACAAGACGGTCGAGGATGTTATTGAATCTTCTGACCAACTGAATTTAAAATCGTTATCAAAATCAGTCACCAAATATTACATCTGTTTCCCAAAACAACTTGTGGAAATGAACATTTAAAATCTATTTTTTTATATTTTTGTCGGAATGAAATTTACAGCAGAACAAATAGCGGGGATTTTGGACGGTGAAGTTGTTGGGAATCCCAATGCTGAAGTGCATGAATTATCTAAAATTGAAGAAGGAAAAGACGGTTCGTTGACTTTTTTGTCGAACCCTAAATACAATAGTTTCATTTATACTACAGATGCTAGCATTACGATTGTAAACAAATCGTTTGAGCCAGAATCAAATTTAAAAACAACATTAATAAAAGTGGACGATGCCTACCTGGCATTTTCAAAATTACTGGAATTTTACGATCAGGCGAAAGGAAATAAAAGCGGAATAGAGCAGCCATCAGTTATCTCGGAAAACACCAAATATGGCAAAAATTTATATTTGGGTAGTTTTAGTTATATAGGTTCAAAGGTAGTGATTGGTGACAATGTCAAGATTTATCCTAATTGTTTTATTGGAGATAATGTTGTCATTGGAGATAATGTGACTATTTTTGCGGGTGCCAAAATATATTCGGAAACGGTCATCGGAAGCAGTTGCGCGATTCATTCTGGGGCTATAATTGGGGCGGACGGTTTCGGTTTTGCACCAAATTCCGACGGAACATTTAAAAAAATACCCCAGATAGGGAACGTTATTATAGAGGATAATGTCGATATTGGATCCTGCACTACCATCGATAGAGCGACAATGGGCTCTACAATCATAAGAAAAGGCGTAAAGCTTGATAATCAAATTCAGATTGCCCATAATGTCGAAATAGGTGAAAACACGGTGATTGCCGCACAAACGGGCATTGCGGGTTCGACAAAAATTGGCAGAAACGGGATGATCGGCGGACAGGTGGGAATTGCGGGGCATTTGACCATTGGTAATAATGTTCGCATTCAAGCGCAGTCCGGTGTCGGAAGGAATATTAAAGACAATGAAATCTTACAGGGTAGTCCGACATTTGGATACAATGATTTTAGCAAATCATATGTCCATTTCAAGAATTTACCAAAAATTGTTGCAGAGTTAGAAGAATTAAAGAAACAAATAATAAACCAAAAAAACGGGAATAATGGTTAAACAGAAGACTATCAAGACGGAAATCTCGCTTACTGGAGTTGGATTACATACCGGTAAAGAGGTTAAAATGACTTTTAAGCCGGCTCCAATCAATAATGGGTTCACTTTTGTCAGAATAGATCTAGAGGGACAACCTGTTGTTGAAGCTGACGCGAATTATGTTGTTAACACGCAAAGAGGAACCAATTTAGAAAAACTGGGAGTAAAAATCCAAACTCCGGAACATGTTCTGGCGGCATTAGTCGGATGCGATTTGGACAATGTGATTATAGAATTAAACGCTTCTGAGCTGCCTATAATGGATGGTTCATCCAAATATTTTGTTGAAGCGCTTGAAAAAGCGGGAGTTGAAGAACAAAATGCAAAACGCAAGGTATATGTGGTAAAAGAGGTTATCTCTTTTACTGATGAAGCTTCCGGAAGTGAAATTTTAATCATGCCAAGTGACCATTATTGCGTTACTGCCATGGTAGATTTTGGGACCAAAATATTAGGTACGCAAAATGCCAACATGAAAAGCATTGCCGATTTTAAAACGGAAATATCTGAATCAAGAACATTTAGTTTTTTACATGAATTGGAGGAATTGTTGGACAACGGGCTAATCAAAGGTGGCGATTTGAATAACGCTATTGTATATGTTGATAAAGAAATATCTGCAGCTACAATGGAGAATTTGAAAGTTGCGTTCGGTAAAGAGACCATCAATGTGAAACCTAATGGTATATTAGACAACCTAACATTACATTACCCTAATGAGGCTGCCAGACACAAATTGCTTGACGTTGTTGGGGATTTAGCCTTGATTGGCACAAAAATACAGGGTAAGGTTATCGCTAACAAGCCAGGCCACTTTGTCAATACCCAATTTGCCAAGAAAATGGCAAA
>NZ_DATBVQ010000102.1:0-10251 GCF_036515215.1 Flavobacterium sp. | reverse complement strand
AAATTTTTCGGGTTGCTTAATACTTTCGGCATAAAAATCTTTGTAATTCATGATTTTGAAAATTCTAAATTATTGAATTAAGTTTTGTACTTGGTCCACTAGTTTTTTTAAGGAAAAAGGCTTGACGACATATAAATCAGCACCTAATGAAAGTCCTTTTTCAATGTCTTTTTCTTTGTTCTTCGCCGATAGAAAAATGACTTTACAATGTTGTAATCGTTCGTCTTTTTTTATTTGTTCCAATGTGGCAAAACCGTCAACCATGGGCATCATCACGTCGAGTATAACTATATCAGGAAGTTGGTTTTTCAGAATGTCCAGTGCTTCTTGCCCGTCACGGGCAATGAACACTTCAAAATTGTTCTTTTTGAATGTGTATTCAAGCGACATAACAATATTGGGTTCGTCATCTACAATTAAAATTTTCTTCATCTCTATTGTTTTTCAGTTGTATTGTAATTGGGTAAGGTGAAATTAAAAGTGGCTCCTTTTTGCGGTGAGCTTTCCACCCAAATTTTTCCTTTATGGTGTTCTATGATTTGCTTGCAAATGGCAAGCCCCAGTCCGCTTCCTATTGGTTTTTTTACATTTTGGCCGCGCGACTGATAAAATTTATCAAAAATGGGTTCGAAATCTTCGGCTTTTATGCCTGCCCCGTTGTTGTGGATGCTGACTTCTACAACTTCGGTCTTTTCGGCTACGGAAATGCTTATTTTCCCATCCGTTTTTGGGCAGAATTTAATGGCGTTTGACAATAAATTATGGATTACCTGAATGATTCTCTCCTCGTCATAGAATGCTTTTATTTCGGTTCCGTCAAATTCGACAGTGATATTTTTGTTGATTATCAGCTGTCTTACTGAATCCAGAGTGTTAGCTATGGTTTTGGAAATATCATTTTTCGAAAGATAAATTTTCTGTTTCCCGGTTTCGAATTTCTCCAGATCTAAAATTTTGTCAATCAGGCGATTCAGACGATCCGCTTCGGAAATAATGCTTTTTAGGAACTGTTTTCTGACTTCTTTTGGAATATCATCTTCATCGTCGTGAAGGATTTCGGTCGCCGCTCGAATCGCGGTAATTGGCGTTCTCAGTTCATGGGTAACGGTGTCCAGAAATTCGTCTTTTTGAATGTCTTTGTCCACCAGTTTCTCGTTTGCTTCTCGTAACTGTTCCGATATTTTCTTCAACTCATTTGAGGTGTCGGTCAGTTTTTTGTTGATGATGATGTTCTCTTTCGATTCCTCAAGAATGCGCAGCACCTCTGGCAGGCTGATCTTATCTTCCTTGGCTACGCTCGATATTAATATTTTGGCGGAAGCCGTGCCGATATGTCCCGTCAATAGATTTTCTGCAAATTTTATAAATCGGGCATCTGCTGTGGTGATGTTTTTATCGATGTTATATTTTGAATTGAAAATGTTCAACGCCCGCTTGGTTCTTTCTTCGCCAAGAAACCGTTGCAATACCTTTTGAATGTCAGATACGAATGCGGTTCCTTTCCACACGAATGCATTTTCATGATTGGTGATGTATTTATCTATATCCACAAACATTTCGGCATAATTTCGTTCCCTGTAATTTCCTTTGAAACTCACTGATATGGCAAGAAAGCTGATCGTGTTTACGAACAAACTCCAAAAAAAGGCGTGTGGTATGGGTTCTAAATAATCCAAGCCAAAAAGTTGAAATGGTTTTAGCAGTTCGATTCCCCAAGGGCCATTTTGCATAAACGTACTCGTGGATTTTGTAAGTCCAATGGCATAAGGAACTAATAAGGTGTAGAGACTTATCAAAAATCCCAGAATAATGCCTGTCACGGCGCCTTTTTTCGAACCTCTTTTCCAGAATAAAGCACCGAAAAATGCGGGAGCCAATTGGGCGATCAGCACAAAGGAAACTAAGCCAATTGAAACCAAAGAATAGTCTAAAATAAAAATTCGGTATATGGCATACGCCAAAATAATCAAGGAAAAAATCCCGATTTTTCGGCTATTTACGATGCGTTTACTATTCTTTTCCTGCGATTTGTTTTCGAGAGCACCAATAAATCCATATGGAATTAACAGGTTATTGCTCAGCATAGTTGCCAAGGCGATTGAAGAAACGATAATCATGGATATGGCTGCCGAAAATCCGCCTAGGAATACGATAACCGTAAGGAAGTTATTGTTGAAGTGCTGGGGAATCAACAGGGAATAGGTGTCTGAATTTAGTCCTTGCCCTTGAAACAGGATATTTCCTCCCCAAGCGATTGGGAAAACAAAAATGTTGAAAAGTAACAAGTACAATGGGAAAAGCCAGATAGCCGTTCGGATATGCGTTTCTTTGTTGTTTTCGACAATTGCGGTGTGAAATTGTCTTGGCAAAAGGAAAATGGCAAATGTGGATAAAACGCAAAGAAAGAACCAATTAATTCCATTTGTTAAATCTCCAATTGAATTTTTTTTGTCGAAATCTTGAAGGACTGCCGCCTTGGTATAAATGTCATCAAAACCGTCAAATACAAAATACGTCACATATATACCGATGATCAAAAAGAAAACCAATTTTAAAACCGATTCCATGGCGACGGCCGTAACAATTCCGCGTCTTTTTTCCGAAGCGTCTACGTATTTTGTCCCGTAATAGGACGCGAATAAGGCGAGCGCAATGCAAACATAAGTCGTGGTGTCAGAAAATATGTTGGAACTGTATTGGGTTTTGGTGACAATATAAAAGGTGTCTGAGATTGATTTTAGTTGTAAAGAAATGTAAGGTAAGATCCCAAAAACACAAATCAGGGTAACCAATGCTCCCAAAAAGCGACTGTTCCCGTATCGTAAAGAAATGAAATCTGCAATGCTAGAGATTTTATTTACTCTCGAAATTCGGATAATTCTTTTGAGGATAATCATCCATGTTGGGATGATGATGATAGGGCCTAAATATATTGTTAGGTAACTTAATCCAGAATCTGCAGCCACGCCAATACTTCCGTAATAGGTCCAAGCTGTACAGTAAACGGCTAACGATAAGGAATAGATGTAAGGATTATTGGTCCATTTAGAATGGCGCTTTTTTTCAGCCCAATGCGCTATGTAAAAAAGAATTAATACATAGAGGCCTAAAATCAGTAAAAGTCCAGCGCTACTCATAATATTTCTTTATGATTAGGTACGTAATGGCAATGGAAAACAACCATCCCGAAAAAATATAGATGTAGACAATTGGGAATCCAAAAAGTGGCTTCGAGCTGTCAAATAACAGCAGAAGCGGAATATTCAATGCTAATAACATCAGCAATGAAAGTATAACCAATTTTTGTTCGTGTCTCTTTTTCATGGAATGAAAATAAACAATCTCCACAAATAATTGTAGAGATTGTATATTAAAAAGCAATTTGTCTTATTTTGTATTTATTAGAATTCTAATGTGTCGCTTCACCTGCACCAGAAGGAATCCTGATGTGTTCCACAATGTCTTGAACATCTTGTGGTGGTGCCGGAGTAAAACTTTTCACCGTAAAAGCAACAGCAAAGTTTACAATCATGGCTACTGTTCCAAAACCTTCAGGAGAAATTCCGAACCACCAGCTTTCTTTTAGACCGGCAACCGCGTCTTTTCCACCATCGAAAAGGCCGAATTTGAACTTCAACATATAGAAAAGCATTAATAGCAAGCCTGTAACCATACCGGCTATGGCGCCTTCTTTGTTCATTCTTTTGTCAAAAATACCAAGAATGATGGCAGGGAACAGAGAGGCAGCTGCCAATCCGAACGCAAGTGCGACGACCGCGGCGACAAAGCCAGGCGGGTTAATTCCGAAATAACCTGCGATGATAACCGCAACTGCAGCAGCTCCACGGGCAGCCCAAAGCTCATTTTTTTCAGAAATGTTTGGGTTAATCATTTTCTTAATGATATCATGAGATACAGAAGCTGAAATCACTAATAATAAACCAGCAGCAGTAGATAGTGCAGCAGCTAAGGCTCCCGCAGCCACCAACGCAATAACCCAATTGGGTAAGTTGGCGATTTCAGGATTGGCTAGTACCATGATGTCCTTATCAATAATCAACTCACTTCCTTTGTTTCCTTTTGTTTCTTGCGCGGCTAAGAATGCGGCGTCTTTAGAGCCGTCATTGTAATACTGGATTTTGCCGTCGCCGTTTTTGTCCTCAAATTTTAATAAACCGGTAGTTTCCCATTTGGTAAACCAAGCAGGCATGGAAGTGTAGTCTTTTCCGTTTACCGTTTCAATCAAATTGGTTTTTGCGAAAACAGCGATAGCAGGCGCGGTAGTGTACAAGATCGCAATTAAAACCAAAGCATACCCAGCTGATTTTCTGGCATCTTTTACCCTTTTAACCGTAAAGAAACGAACGATTACATGGGGCAGTCCAGCGGTACCGACCATAAGAGCCAGTGTAATTGCAAAGACATCAATCATTGATTTCGTACCGTTAGTATATACAGAAAACCCAAGGTCTGTAGAAAGCCCGTTTAGTTTATCTAATAAATAAGTGTCGCTTCCCAGAACTTTTCCTCCCATTCCTAATTGTGGAACCGGGTTTCCGGTCATCTGGATAGAAATAAAGATAGCCGGAACCATAAAAGCAAATATTAAAACACAGTACTGTGCCACTTGGGTATAAGTAATTCCTTTCATTCCGCCTAAAGTGGCATAAAACAAAACGATTACCATTCCTATGATCACACCGGTATTGATATCAACTTCCAAGAATTTAGAGAATACTAATCCCACTCCACGCATTTGTCCTGCCACGTAGGTAAAAGAAACTACTAATGCACAAACAATTGCAACTGTTCTTGCAGTATTCGAATAATAACGTTCTCCAATGAAATCAGGCACTGTAAATTTTCCGAATTTCCGAAGATAGGGGGCCAGTAGTAGGGCAAGAAGTACATATCCGCCGGTCCATCCCATCAAATAAACGGCACCGTCATAACCATCAAAGGAAATGATACCGGCCATCGATATGAAAGATGCGGCACTCATCCAGTCGGCGGCTGTAGCCATTCCGTTTGCCAATGGGGAAATCTCTCCTCCCGCAACATAAAATTCTTTAGTTGATCCAGCACGAGACCAGATTGCAATTCCAATATAGAGGGCAAATGTTACCCCGACAATTATATAGGTCCAAGTTTGTAAATCCATGATGTTTTATTTTTATATAGTTTTGATATTATTCGTCGAAGCCGTACTTTTTGTCTAATTTGTTCATCAATCGAACATAAACAAATATCAGTATGACAAATACATAAATTGAACCCTGTTGTGCAAACCAAAAACCAAGTGGAAAGCCACCTAATTTAATGGAGTCTAAAGCAGTTTTGAAAAGGATGCCGGCTCCATAGGAAACCGCAAACCAAATGCTTAATAAAATCAGTAAGTATCGTAGGTTTTCCTTCCAATACGCGGTCGCTTTGTCTTGTTTATCGCTCATAATAGTGTAGTAATAAAGGTTAGTTGGTTATAGATATATCATTGCCTGCAAAGTGATCGTATTCACCGATTTGTTTGTGGCGTATTTTAACGTTTGGTATTCTAACGTTAATTTAGAATTATGCCCGCTGAAAAACGCATTAGCACCGATGCCCAACTGGGAGGCATTGTCATTTATGGCATCTATTTGTCTTTCGTCGTAAGACACATAAGGTTGAAAACGTGTTTTTGATTTTCCCGGAAGTACATAACCTACGTGTGCGTGGACCATGGAACCCGTTTCATAGGTGGTCCCTAGCCTAAAGTCTTTTCCGTAATCGGTGTTTTGATACAATGCATAAGCGGTAAAGGCGGCGCCTTGTGTCCCTATAGGAACATCATAAAAAGCATCCAGTCCAAAAATCGTCACATTGTCGCCGCTTAAATTTCCTGCGGCATCAGCAATTGCTGAGCCATTAGGATGGGAAAAGAAACCCGCTCCGATGTTGAATACTTTTTTAGTTCCTAAATAAGTACCCACTTTATAAGGCAAAAAGTTGCTTTCGGAATCTAAAAAACCATATTCGAAATAACCGGCATAAGTTCTGTCCGCTTCTTTTGAGCCCAATAACCTTTTGCCGGTATAGGTCGCGGCACCACCATTTGTGGGTACCGTGGTCGCTTCTAAATTACTGGTCGAGGCACCATTGACGGCAACTCGATATTGAAATTTTCCCAAAGCCCCTTTTGCATAAACCCCGATATGTCTAGCGAATTGATCTGATAAACCCAAAGTTGCCCAAGCTTGTCTTTGGTTATCTAAAGTCATGAAGTTTAAGGTGCTTTGGTTATTTAAACGAGAAATTCCGTTCCAGTAATGCAATCCAGCTCCGACAGCATTGTTTTTGCCAAGGCTGTATTGAGCCCAAACATCATGCATGAATAATTGGGATCCTTCGCCCTTTCCTGTTGGGCTCATTGAATCCGTATTCAGGCTATTGAGTCCAAAGTGAGTTAGGATTAAAAAGTCTTTATTGATTTGCGCATACATCAATACACGGGCTCTTCTGACGCTAAAATCTAAGTCAGCCTGTTCGTTACCGTTTCCGTCTAAAGGGCGGTCAGAATTGTATTGGCCCCATATCTGCGCCCAGGATAGCACTCTGAGGTACTTCGAGCCGTCTTCATTCAAATTGAATTTCATTCCGGCACCGTAATCGGGGGAGCCTTGAGAAAAGCCCTTTAAAGTGAATAGCAGTATGACTGCGATCAAAGAAAATTTTTTCATAATAAATTAAATTTTTGGTTAGTAAAACGGTTAGTTTTAGCGGAGCCAAATTCTAATTTTTTGTTAAGAAAAAAAATTATGGTATATATAGGTGTAAAGTGCTATAGTTAGTCCTTGAATCGTTCCCACTTTATGAGCATGAACTTGTCGCCGAGTTCCGTTATTATCATGCCGGCGCCGGAGAGCAAATCTTTGTTTTTTATGTACTCTATCAACTCCAAGTGGCTAAAAATCTTGTAGGTTGGATGGTAGTTGCCGTGAGAAGGCTTTTTTATGTTGAACGATTTCACCCAATTGCTGATGGTGACATGCGAGACGCCGATTATGCGTTCGATTTCCCGGTAGCTCAGTCCTTCCAGATACAATTGCAGTGCCTTAGTAACATAGTAGTCATCTATTTTCTTACCAATTTTATTAACGGTAAAGAAGTAGTTGCATTTTTTGCACAAATACCTTTGTTTGCTGTTGATGACGCCGCTTTTGATGATGTTGCTCCCTTGGCATTTGGGACAGGCTAAAATCTCCATATATATAAATTTTGCATAAATATAGTAAATTAGCATTTATATTTAAGAGAATATTGTGAATAAAAGTTTAAATATTTGCGAAAGTCCTATTTATACTGAGGATTTAATGTGATTATGGTAAGAAGCGATTAAATTTTTCTTTTGTTTATAGCGGGCGTAAATGAGTATGGGTTAGTGACGTTCATTTTTTTTGTATTTTTAGATATTAATGAACCGTTTATGAAAAATTCAATAGCCGAACGAATTGCAGATTTTCTTAAAAAACACCCTCCCTTTTGCAGCCTTAGTTTGCCGGATTTGATTGCCATTTCCAAGGAGTCCCAAGTACTTCATTTGGAAAAAAAACAAGTGCTTTTTAATGTTGATGAACAGCCCCATTCCTTTTTTTACATCGTTAAAGATGGAGCGGTCGCCTTATCGGTCGTTTATGATACGGAAAAGGTGCTTATCGATGAATGTGACGAGGGCGACATCGTGGGTTTGCGGCCTTTTTTTGCCAGGGACTCTTACCTGATGACTGCCGAGGCCAGCGAGGAAAGCCTGCTCTATGCCATTCCGATTGCTGTCTTTAAACCGTATGTTTTCGAAAATCCCCAAGTCTCGACTTTTTTGCTGGAAAGTTTCGCGTCCAATACGCGCAACCCTTACGATACCGAGAACAAAGGCAAACTGATTTCGGAAAGCGTAATCTATAATGAACGGGACGACACAATTCAATTTTTCAAACCCATTTCATATACCTCAAACCCCATAACGGCCGGTAGAACAGATTCCGTTAAATCAATAGCGGAAATGATGACAAATCGTAAAATAGGGAGCGTCATCATTCAGGAAAGCCGGCTTCCACTGGGCATTATCACCGACAAAGATTTGCGTTCCAAAATAGCCACCGGTCTTTTTACCATAGAGGCAAGGGCCGAGCAGATCATGTCGACTCCCGTTATCACTGTTCGTGCAAACGGATCGGTGGCCGAAACTCAGCTGATGATGCTCCAGCACAATATCGGTCATCTATGCGTGACTTCGGACGGCACTGCCGAATCGGAAATTGTAGGCATCATCTCTGAGCATGATGTCGTTGTCGCTCAGGCAAATAATCCAGGAGTATTGGTAAAACAGAGCAAGCGCGCCGAAAGTGCCCAAGCACTTAAAGCGGTTAGGGAAAACCTCACTAAATTAATCAAGAATGCGTTAAGTGAAGATATTCCAATAGCACATATCTGTCAGATTGCTGGGGAAATCAATAGAGCCATTACAAGTAGGGCCATCGAACTGTCAGTTATGAAAATGGGAGAGCAGCCTCCCGTTCCGTTTGCCTGGTTGAACATAGGGAGCCAGGGAAGAAAGGAACAGTTATTGTTGACCGATCAGGATAATGCGTTGGTTTTTGAAGATGTAACCGAAGATAGACATGATGCCGTTAAAAAGTATTTTCTTCAATTGGCCGATAACGTCACCCATATACTCAATGTCGTTGGGTATGAATTTTGTCCTGCAGATATGATGGCCAGTAATCCGTTATGGTGCCGATCTTTAAAAGAATGGAACGCACAATACAATACTTGGATACATAGTCCTGCCGAGAAAGGAATTCTTATGTGTTCCATTTTTTTTGATTATGACTTTGTTTATGGCGATAGTGATTTGGTTGAAGCAATCACGGCCAATATTTTTAAAAACATAAACAACAACCAAATTTTCTTTGCTTATTTGGGAAGCGATGCCTTAAAAAATCCGCCTCCACTTGGTTTCTTTAGGCAGTTTCTGGTAGAGAAGGACGGGGAACACAAAGACACCTTTGACGTGAAAAGCCGGGGATTAATGCCGTTGATCGATGCTGCCCGCTTGCTGTCTTTGGAGAAGAAAATTACGGGGGTAAACAATACTCTTGTCCGGTTTAGAGAATTAGCGGCTTTAGAACCGCAAAATGCGGCAACATATGAAGCCTGTTCTGAAGCATTTTCTATTTTGCTGAAATTCAGAACCGAAGAAGGCTTTGCAAGTGATTCAGGGGGAAGGTATTTGGACCTAAATAAATTGACTAAATTAGATAAGGTGAAGCTTAAAAACGCTTTTCATCCCATTCGTGATGTTCAAGAGATTCTTAGAACTCGTTTCCAACTTACTTATTTTACGTAGATGGCGCTATTTAATTGGTTTAAAAAAGACAAAAAAAACTATCCCGAATTTTGGCAAAACTATTTGGCTTGTTTTGAATCTAAATCAGATTCAGAAAATGAAAAAAGATTTGTGGTTTTTGACACTGAAACAACCGGTTTGGACCTCCGAAGCGATGTAATCTTGTCTGTAGGTGCCGTAGGGGTTTCTGGCAACTCGATTGTTGTGAATGACTATTTAGAGCTTTTTGTGGAGCAGAACATTTTCAAAACAGAATCAGTCCTCATCCACGGTATTTTGAAAATGGGTAAAGAGAAAAAACTAAGCGAAACTGAAGCTGTAATCCAGTTTCTTGATTTCATTAAAGATTCGACCTTGGTTGGACATCATGTGCGTTTTGATATCAAGATGGTCAATGCGGCATTAGGGCGCATGGGTCTGGGCAAACTCAAAAACCGCAGTATGGATACGGATTTGATGTATCAAAAATTTAAAGGACTGCAAGAAGACCAGCATTCCAGTCTGGATGAATTGTGCCGTATTTTTAAAATCCAAAAAAGTGACAGGCACACTGCTGCAGGGGACGCCTTCATTACCGCTTTGGTTTTTTTGAGGCTTAAAAATAAATAAGAGATAGTAAACAAAGTGACTGCTGAAAACGAGAGTAATTTTCAGGATTAACAATAAATGCAAAGGGGTTATTTATTGTCTAATTGTAGTATAAACAAAAAACCCAAACATTTCTGTTTGGGTTTTGTGGTACCTCCAGGGATCGAACCAGGGACACATGGATTTTCAGTCCATTGCTCTACCATCTGAGCTAAGGTACCGTGCTTATTGCGGGTGCAAATATAGGATGATTTTTAGTATATCCAAAACATTTTTTTAAA
>NZ_DATBVQ010000101.1:0-5721 GCF_036515215.1 Flavobacterium sp. | reverse complement strand
AGCCAACAAACAGGAATTCATAGAACCCAAAATTGATGTTTTGAGCAATCTGAACGAACAGGAGGAGGAACATTTAAAAAAATAAATACCTACTCTTTTAAAAAATACAATTTATAAAATTTCCCGTCTTTTAGGCGGGATTTTTTTTGCCTAGAAGGAGAAGCTTTTGTGGTTTATTTTTAAAAATGTAAATTTGGAATAACGGCAGAACAAGTCACTAATACTAAATAAAGCAAGGATAATTTGTTTTGTTTTGCCCCGAAGATGGAGTCCAGTCACCATTAAAAAAAAACGGGGCGAAATCGAAAAGCCTAATGAGTAGAAGATAAAATACAAAATCAATAATAGGATTTGTTTTATGAACGAGGTTTATTAAGACCTCTATCGTAAAGAACAATACTTCCTGCAACGGAAACGTTTAAGCTTTTTTCGGACTTGAATTTTACTAAATAATGACATTTTTCGATGGCTTTTTTTGAAAGACCATTGTCTTCAGCGCCTAATAAATAAACACAACGCCTTGGATGTTCAAATACTTCTAAATCAGTTGCACTATCGTCCAGTTCCACTCCTACTAAACGGGCTCCTTTTGGTAAGTTTTTATAGAAATCTTCAAAAGTTTCGTAATGAAAATAAGGTATTGATTTTACAGCATTGTGCGTGTCGCAAGCTTGTTTAGCGTAGCGGTTTCCAATTGTAAAAATATAGCTAGCTCCCAAGTTTTGAGCTGTGCGCCACAAAACTCCTAAGTTCTCAGGTGTTTTACCATTTTGTATCCCTATACCGAAATACTCAGTTATAAAATTATCATTCATCCTGCAAAAATACAAACTGTTATTAGGTTTGTCAAATTTTTAATTTGTTTTAAAAACGTGTCATTCCTTTATGTGACAGCAGATAGGTAGCGATTGGAACGATATTTACTTCTATATAAAATTTGAAATTCCACTTCTGCCTAGCCCCGATAGTAGCGGCATCCTTTTACTTTTTCCTTTAAAAAGTAAAAGATAAAGCGAATAGCGGGAAATAGCTCCTGAATACATTATTACAACAATGACTTTTAAAAGAAATCGATTATATTTGTAGCTCGATTGAAAGACAATTTTTAATATCAATTATATAATTAAATGAAACATACAAAAGTTAAAGACTTACTAAACAGTACAACGACGCTTCATGAAGTAAATGCAAAAGGTTGGGTGAGAACTTTTAGAAACAATCAATTTATCGCTTTAAATGATGGTTCAACCATCAACAATATACAATGTGTTGTCGATTTTGAGAACACCCCCGATGAAACTTTGAAGAGAATAACCACTGGCGCTGCCATTTCTGTAACAGGAACTTTGGTAGAGAGCAAAGGTGCCGGTCAGAAATTTGAGATTCAAGTCAATAAACTGGAAATACTAGGAGACTCTGACGCAGAGAAATTCCCGATACAACCAAAGAACAAACCAAGCTTGGATTTCTTGCGTGAAAATGCGCATTTACGTGTTCGTACGAATATGTTTGGGGCAATTATGCGTGTGCGTTCGGTTTTATCGTTTGCCGTTCATAGCTATTTTCAAGAAAAAGGATTTGTGTATGTAAACACTCCTATCATAACTGGATCAGATGCTGAAGGTGCCGGTGAAATGTTTAAAGTTACGGCTTTGCCTTTTGACGGAACTCCAAGAACCGAAGACGGAAAAGTAAATTACAAGGAAGATTTCTTTGGAAAAGAGACTAATCTAACGGTTTCGGGACAGTTGGAAGGAGAAACTTTTGCAATGGCTTTAGGCCAGATTTATACTTTTGGGCCTACGTTTAGAGCAGAGAACTCAAATACTTCTCGTCACCTTGCAGAATTTTGGATGATTGAGCCAGAGGTTGCTTTTAATGACTTGAATGACAACATGGATCTTGCTGAGGATTTTATTCAGTACGTGATTAAATATATTTTGGACAAATGTCCCGAAGATTTGAAATTCCTGGAAGGAAGACTATTAGACGAAGAGAAGTCAAAACCACAGGCGGAAAGAAGCGAAATGGCTTTGCTGGACAAATTAAATTTTGTTTTGGAAAACAATTTCAAACGAGTTTCCTACACGGAAGCTATCGACATTTTGAGAGAATGTACGCCAAATAAAAAGAAAAAATTCAACTATATCATTAACGAATGGGGAGCTGATTTACAATCAGAGCATGAGCGTTACTTGGTGGAAAAACACTTTAAATGTCCGGTAATCTTGTTTGATTACCCGGCAAACATCAAAGCATTTTACATGCGTTTGAACGAAGACGGAAAAACAGTTCGCGCGATGGACATCCTTTTCCCTGGAATTGGAGAAATCGTTGGAGGTTCACAAAGAGAAGAACGTTTTGACGTTTTGGTCGAAAAAATGAAAGCATTGGGAATCGACGAAGAAGAATTATGGTGGTACCTTGATACAAGAAGATTTGGTTCAGCGGTGCACTCTGGTTTTGGTCTTGGATTTGAAAGATTAGTACTATTTGTAACCGGAATGACTAACATACGTGATGTAATTCCTTTTCCAAGAACGCCGATGAATGCGGAATTTTAAAAATTTGTTTCAGGTTTAAAGTTTAACGTTGTTGAAAGTTCACAACCTTAAACTTTTAACCTTAAACTTTTAAACAATAAAAATGCTAAAGCAATTCTTAAATTTAAAGTTATCACAGAAATTATCTCCTCAACAAATCCAGTTGATGAAGTTAATTCAATTGCCTACGCAAGCTTTCGAGCAACGTTTAGTGGAAGAAATGAATGAAAACCCTGCTCTTGAAGCAGGTAAAGAGGAAGACGATTACGAAAAAGATGAATTCGAAAACGAAGATTACGACGATTATGACGATTCTGAATCGGACAGAATCGAATCAGAAGATATCAATATTGATGAGTATTTAAACAATGACGATACTCCCGACTATAAAACACAGGCGAACAATTATAGCGATGACGATGAGGAACGCGAATCACCGTTAGCGGCGCCTGTCAGTTTTCATCAAGATTTGATCAACCAGCTGAATACTTTCATCCTGAATGACGACGAACGTGACATTGCCGAATTCCTCGTTGGAAGCATCGACGACATGGGATATATCAGGCGAAGCATCCCGGACATTGTTGACGACATGGCGTTTACCCAAGGGATTTATACTGATGAGGCGACTGTAGAGAGAATGCTTCATGTAATCCATGAGCTGGAACCTTCTGGAGTTGGCGCAAGAGACCTACAGGAATGCCTACTGTTGCAGTTGAAACATAAAACGCCAACAGAATACGTGGAACTGGCCACCGATATTATCGAAAACCAATTTGACGCCTTTACAAAAAAACATTACGACAAGTTAATCCAGAAATATAACATTTCCAATGAGCAGCTAAAAAAAGCGATTCATGAAATAGAAAGACTCAACCCAAAACCGGGCGGAGCCTTTACCGGAAACAATAAGATAACCGAGAATGTGGTTCCCGATTTTGCCATCAGAATCGTAGATGGCGAACTTGAACTGACCTTAAACGGACGGAACGCCCCATCGCTGCACGTTTCCAAAGATTATCAGGAAATGATGCAGACGTACAAGGTATCCAAGGACAAGTCAGGCGCGCAGAAAGATGCCGTTCAGTTTATCAAACAAAAACTGGACTCGGCGAAATGGTTCATCGACGCCATTAGACAGCGTCAGGAAACCCTTTTTGTGACTATGAATGCGATCATGCACTATCAGGAAGAATATTTCTTGGACGGCGATGAGACCAAATTGAAGCCGATGATCCTAAAAGACATTGCCGACTTAGTAGGTCTGGACATCTCGACGATATCGCGTGTGGCGAACAGCAAATATGTTGAAACGCCTTACGGAACCAAACTGATCAAAGAATTTTTCTCGGAAGCCATGAAAAATGACCAGGGCGAGGATGTTTCGACACTTGAAATCAAAAAAATATTGCAAAATATAATTGAAGAAGAGGACAAGAAAAAGCCGCTTCCCGACGATCAATTGGCAGAATTGCTAAAAGAAAAAGGTTACCCTATTGCCCGAAGAACCATTGCGAAGTACAGGGAGCAACTGGATATTCCTGTGGCAAGAATGCGAAAAAAGATTTAACATTTTTTTTATTTAAGATCGTTGTTAACTAAAAAGACCCGACCCGGTTTTAAAACAGGTCGGGTCTTTTGCTATATCTGAAAGTACATTCTATTTATAAATTACTCCTGATCCTTTTTCATTGCGTGATAATACGCAGCACGACTTAGTGGTTCATATTCTTCAGTTTCACCTAACATGACCAGTTTGTCATTGTCCGTTTTACGGAAACTGTAATTCGCGAGATTCCCCGTGCGGGTACACACGGCATGCACTTTGGTAACATATTCGGCCGTAGCCATTAATCCGGGCATAGGACCAAAAGGGTTTCCCTTGAAATCCATATCCAATCCCGCTACAATAACGCGAATTCCCTGATTGGCAAGATCATTGCAAATTTTGACGATTTCGTCATCAAAAAATTGCGCTTCGTCAATCCCTACAACATCACAGCCTTGAGCCAAAATGGCGATATTTGCAGCTGCAGGAACCGCTGTAGAGCGAATCTCGTTTGCATCGTGCGACACGACCATATCGTCATGATAACGAGTGTCAATGGCAGGTTTGAAGATTTCGACTTTTTGTTTGGCGAATTGCGCTCTTTTCAAACGCCGTATCAATTCTTCGGTTTTACCCGAAAACATGGAACCGCAAATAACTTCGATCCAACCAAATTGTTCTTTATGATTTACTGTATTTTCGAGAAACATTTCGTATTTTTCTAACTTAAAAAATGAATAGTTTTTATTACTTTGTAGTGTAATAAACCCGCTTAAGATTTTATACTTTTACGTTGTCTCAAATGTAGAAAAATTTTATCAATTCGGGAATCCGTGAACGCTTATTTAAATAATTAAATATGCCGTATAAAAGGCCTCATTTCTTAGTCAACATACAATTATATAAAGATACAAATACACACGCCATACATACTATAATTCAAACGTTATGAAAAAAAGATTGGAAGCCGACTTAATCAGCATTGCCCATAGAATATTAAAACTAAAGAATAAATCTGACATCAATCAATTGTATTTGGAAACTCAAAAATTATATGAGAAACTCTCCGTTTTACGATTTATAGAGGAACATTATGGCAACCTCAAACCCACTATAGGCCATGCTGAAATGGAGAAAGAAATCGAGAATTTTTATGACAAGAGCGCTGAATTGCCAGTGGAGACTGTTATCGAAATGACTGAAAGTATTCCTGAAGCTTCAGAAGAAAAAGATTCGCAAGAGAATACAGCCCCAGCTGAAAATGCGGAAGTTGAAAACATAGAGGAAGAAAAAACAGAAGCTGCCCTCCCGGAAGAAAGTGCCAAGGTTGAAAAAACAGAATCGTCTGAATTTTCGATGGAAGAAATAGAGGAAGATACAGAAGAAGAAACAGCTGTTGTTGAAGCATTTGAAGCAGATATACAGGAGCTTCAGGATGAACCTGCAACAATTTCGGAAGAAAACGAGCTCCATGAAGAAGTAGAAAAAGAAGAAGACCGTAACGAAAACACATCTGCTGCCGAAACGGTGGATGATATAAAACCTGAAGAAGAAACGCCTCCCGCGTTCAAGGCCGCTTTTGAACTCACGGAAGACACCGAAGGGGAAATTCCGAAAAAGGCGGAAACG
>NZ_DATBVQ010000100.1:0-5473 GCF_036515215.1 Flavobacterium sp. | reverse complement strand
GGTGGCAGCCACAATTCTTACATCCGTTTTTTGGACTTGTGAAGACCCCACTTTAATGAACTCGCCGTTTTCCAACACTCGAAGAAGTCTAACTTGGGTTGTCAGCGGTAACTCGCCCACTTCATCAAGAAAGATAGTCCCGCCATTAGCTACTTCAAAATAACCTTCACGGGTACTTGTGGCCCCGGTAAAAGCGCCTTTTTCGTGACCGAAAAGCTCGCTGTCTATGGTTCCTTCCGGAATTGCGCCGCAGTTTACCGCGATATATTTACCGTGTTTTCTATGGGAGAGGGAGTGTATGATTTTTGGGATACTTTCCTTTCCGACTCCACTTTCACCCACTACAAGTACCGATATGTCAGTAGGGGCAACCTGAATCGCTTTCTCTATGGCACGATTTAATTTCGGGTCATTACCGATAATCTCAAATCGTTGTTTTATAGCTTGAACTGTATCCATTCTGTATTTTGTTTAAAGTTTTTCAAGTTTAGAGTTCTTTCGATCTTAAACCTTGAACTTTCGTATTGTCTTTTACTTTTCGGTTTTTGTCAACGTATCTGTTGCGGGAGCCGTTTTTTCAATCTTATGCTTTGGGAAATAGGTTCTGATAATGTAAAATGTAACTCCGAATCCAATTATAAAAGTAACCAAACCAATTATTATATTTTTTTTTAACATCTTATTTTTTTCTTAATTAATACAGCCCGTAATCGAGATTTTTAATTCATCTCGCTCAAACCGATTGCTTGCCCTTTTAAGGTACCACTTGTGCAACTCGTAATTTTTACATTGACAAAATCACCGATTTTATAATCCTCTTTTGGGAAAACTACAGTGATACTTTGCGAGTTTCTACCAGAGAATTCTTCAGTTGATTTTTTGGAGACTTTCTCCACCAATACTTCAACGGTTTGTCCAACGAACTCTTCAGAGCGTGACCAAGCATGTTTTTGTTGCAAGTCTACAATTTCTTGCAATCTTCTGGCCTTAGTTTCATCCGTGACGTCATCTTCCATTTTTCTTCCTGCCAATGTTCCAGGACGTTCCGAGTATGAATACATATAGCCGAAATTATACCTCACGTATTCCATTAGACTCAAAGTGTCTTTGTGGTCTTCTTCGGTTTCGGTAGGGAAACCGGCGATCATATCTTGCGAAATCGAGCCGTTTGGAATGATAGCCCTTATTTTATCTATCAGAGTCATGTATTCCTCACGGGTATGCAAGCGATTCATTTCTTTCAAAATTCTATTGCTTCCGGATTGAACAGGCAAATGGATGTGTTTACAAATATTAGGATGTTTGGCAATTACGTGCAATACACTTTCGTGCATGTCTTGCGGGTTGGATGTCGAAAAGCGAATGCGCATTTTCGGAAAGCCAACAGCAACCATTTCCAGTAATTGATCAAAATCGACTGCCGTAGCCTTTTGCATTTCTGTGGCAGCTATGAAATCTTTTTTCAAACCACCACCATACCAAAGGTAACTGTCAACATTTTGGCCCAAAAGCGTGATTTCTTTGAATCCCTTGCCCCATAAATCTTGGATTTCCTTCATGATGCTTTGCGGTTCGCGACTGCGTTCCCGTCCACGGGTAAAAGGCACCACACAAAACGTACACATATTGTCGCAACCACGTGTGATGGACACCAAAGCCGTGATTCCGTTACTCATCAAACGAACGGGCGAGATATCGCCATAGGTTTCGTCTTTAGACAAAATAACGTTAATTGCATTTCTACCTTCCTCTACTTCTTGCAACAGGTTAGGTAAATCTTTATAGGCATCAGGACCTACCACTAGGTCAACAATTTTTTCTTCCTCCAGAAACTGCGTTTTTAAACGTTCTGCCATACAACCCAAAACGCCGACTTTCATTTTCGGGTTTATGCGTTTCACCGCATTGTATTTCTCTAAACGTTTTCGGACCGTTTGTTCTGCTTTATCCCTTATGGAACAGGTGTTTACCAAAACTAAATCTGCCTCTTCGAGCACTTGCGTTGTGTTGTATCCGTTTCCGGATAATATGGAAGCTACTATTTCACTGTCGGAAAAGTTCATCGCGCAGCCGTAACTTTCTATAAATAGTTTTTTTGTGTTCTCGGGTTTATTCTCTAAAACAAGGCTTTCTCCTTGTTTGCTTTCTTCAATAATCTTTTCCATAATTCACTTTCAAAAGTGTGTTTTAATAAGGGCGCAAAGGTACAATTATTTGTGTGAATATGACAAGATGTCAGATGAAGAATTAACATTGTTTTTGGTTTTTATTTTGGGAGCTATTTCCCGCTTTCCATTGCAATCTTCTTGTTCTTAACAAAAAGAACAATGAGGATTTTCATTTCAATCGGGGCTAAAAAAAGCGTTTAGCAGTTGATTTTGCTTTGGTTTTTCTTCGAGATAATTTTTAAAAATCCATTCAAAATCTTTATATTTAAAAAAAATAGATACTTTTGTCCCAGAAAAATAGAGCAATGGCAAAGAATTTAGTTATAGTTGAGTCCCCTGCAAAGGCAAAAACAATCGAGAAATTTTTAGGGAGTGATTTTCAAGTAGAGTCAAGTTACGGGCACATTGCCGACTTGCCTTCAAAGGAAATTGGTGTAGATGTAGAGAATGATTTTAAACCTAAATATGAAGTTTCATCCGATAAAAAAGCTTTAGTGACTAAATTGAAAGGTTTGGCCAAAAAAGCAGAAATGGTTTGGTTAGCAAGTGATGAGGATCGCGAGGGAGAAGCTATTTCGTGGCATTTATCTGAGGAACTAAAACTTGATAAAGCGAAAACAAAAAGAATCGTTTTTCACGAAATTACAAAAAGTGCTATTTTAAAAGCAATAGAAAACCCACGTGAAATTGACTATAATTTAGTGAATGCACAACAAGCAAGAAGAGTGCTTGACAGATTGGTGGGTTATGAACTGTCTCCTGTGTTATGGAGGAAAATCAAAGGAGGATTGTCGGCTGGACGTGTGCAATCGGTGTCCGTTCGTTTGATTGTGGAACGTGAACGCGAAATCCAGAATTTTAATGCGGTTGCAAGCTATTCAGTTGTGGCAGAATTCACCAATGAAGCTGGAAAATCGTTCAAAGCGAAACTCCCAAAAAATTTCAATACAAAAAAAGAAGCCGAAGATTTTTTAAAGAAAAATGTAGGTTCTACTTATAAGGTTTCAGATTTAGAGACGAAACCAACCAAAAAATCACCAACTGGACCATTTACGACGTCGACTTTGCAACAAGAGGCGGCACGTAAACTGTATTTACCTGTTGGAATTACCATGCAATTAGCACAACGTTTATACGAGGCGGGATTGATAACCTATATGAGAACGGATAGCGTCAATCTTTCCAAAGACGCAATGGATGCTGCCCAAGCGGAAATCATAAAATCCTATGGAAAGGAATTCTCCAAACCTCGAACTTTTGTCAATAAAAGTAAAGGTGCACAGGAGGCCCATGAGGCCATCCGTCCTACAGACATGTCCCGTCATACGGTGAATATCGATAGAGACCAAGCTCGTTTGTACGACTTGATTTGGAAAAGAACTTTGGCTTCGCAAATGAGCGATGCACAATTGGAAAGAACAAATGTCAAAATTGAGGCTAACAATCACGGGGAGCTGTTCACTGCTTCAGGTGAAGTATTGCTTTTTGAAGGCTTCCTGAAGGTATATCTTGAAGGACATGATGACGATGAAGAGGAACAGGAAGGAATGTTGCCTGCAATGAAAGTCAACGAAAAATTACAGAACAATTATATAACTGCCACCGAAAGATATTCAAGACCTCCTGCACGCTACACTGAAGCTTCTTTGGTTAAAAAACTGGAAGAACTTGGGATTGGTCGTCCATCAACCTACGCACCAACGATTTCTACCATTATCAACAGAAATTATGTGGAGAAAGGAAATCTTGACGGACAGGAAAGAAAATATACGCAATTGAGTTTGCAATCTGGGAAACTGGATGAGAAGGTATTGACGGAAAACACCGGTTCTGACAAAGGAAAACTAGTGCCGACGGATATCGGGACAATCGTAACTGATTTTTTGGTGAAGAATTTCGGAAATATTTTGGATTATAATTTCACTGCAAAAGTGGAACAGGATTTTGATGAAATAGCCGAAGGAAATGTGGATTGGGCTGTTATGATGAAAGAGTTTTATGATAAGTTTCACCCCATAGTCAAAGATGTAGAAGCGAATGCCGAAAGAGAAAGCGGAGAAAGGATTTTAGGAAAAGACCCTAAAACGGGTAAGCAGGTGTTGGTTCGTTTAGGGAAATTTGGCCCAGTGGCCCAAATTGGTGAGGCGGATGATGAAGAGAAGAAATTTGCCAGTTTAATGTCAGACCAAAATATAGGAACCATTACTTTGGAAGAAGCTTTAAACCTTTTTCTGCTCCCAAAAGATTTAGGGGAATATAAAGGAGAAGAAGTTCAAGTCAGTAACGGTCGTTTTGGCCCTTACATTCGTCATGGGGCGGCTTTTGTCTCTTTGCCAAAAGGAGAAAATCCGTTGGATGTGGATTTTAAAAGAGCTCAGGAATTAATTGACGAGAAAGCAATTGCCGACGCTCCTGTTGCTGTCTATAAAGGAGAAGGCGTGCAGAAAGGTACTGGCCGTTTTGGTCCTTTCATCAAATGGGATGGATTGTTCATCAATGTGAGTAAGAAATATGATTTTGATAATTTATCGCAATCGGACATCGAAGCGTTGATTGAAGATAAATTGCAGAAGAACATCGATAAAGTACTGCACAACTGGAAAGAGGAGGGGATTTTAGTCGAAAAGGCACGTTGGGGACGCTCCGTTATTACCAAAGGAAAAATCAAAATTGAATTGGGTAAGGAGGTTGACGCGACGAAACTGACGCTGGAGGAGGTGCAGGAAATGATTGCTAAGAAGACTCCTGTCAAAAAAACCGCCGCCAAAAAAGCTCCAGCAAAGAAAGCCGTGGCAAAGAAACCAGCTGCGAAAAAGGCCGTAGCCAAAAAGAAATAATAACTAATTCCAGTGTTTCGTCTCCCTCTCCTTTGGAGAGGGTTGGGGAGAGGAAAAAAAGAAATAAAATGGAATTTGATTTTTTAAAACCCATTGATTCTGATATTTTAGAAAAGATAAAAAAAATGTCTTCCCAACAATTGGGAAGTAAAATCGTTTTTCATACGGATAAACAGTTTCCTGATTTAAATAAGATCAACATTGCCATTATTGGAGTTTTGGAAAACCGAGGAAATGCTACGGCTACTGCAGATGTTGATTTATTGGCTATTCGAGAAGAATTATACAGCATGTATCCAGGGAACTGGGATGCCTCTATTGCGGATTTAGGGAATATTCTTGCAGGAAATTCGGCAGACGATACTTATTTTGCCTTGCGCAAGATCGTTTCGGATTTAATTAAGAAAAAAATTATTCCAATCGTTATTGGTGGCTCTCAAGACCTAACCTTCGCTCTCTATAGGGCAT
>NZ_DATBVQ010000099.1:0-4488 GCF_036515215.1 Flavobacterium sp. | reverse complement strand
TGTTTTCTTCCTTTCTTTACGCAAATGTGATTGAAGTTGGGACTGACAGACCAGTTAAATCAATCAAAAAAGCCATCGTTTTAGCCAAAGACGGAGATACGATATTGGTCTACAAAGGACTGTACAGGGAAGGCAACATAGTCATCAACAAAGAAATTGTTTTTCTGGGTAAAGATTATCCCGTTTTAGATGGACAAAAAAAATATGAAGTGGTTTCCATTAGGGCTGATAACGTAACGATAAAAGGGTTTAAAGTTATAAGGTCAAAGTACGCCTCGATGGAAGACCCGTGTGGAATCAAGGTTTACGGCCATAACTTCGTGCTCATTCAAGACAATATTCTCGACGACAATTTCTTTGGTATTTACATTGAAAACGGAAGGAATTGCATTGTAAAAGGCAATAAAATAATTGCCTACAGTACCGAGCAGCAACAAATAGGAAATGGAATTCACTGTTGGAAAAGCGACAATATCCAAATTATTGCCAACACAATTTCAGGACATCGCGATGGGATCTATTTTGAATTTGTAACTAATTCTTTGGTTTGGAGAAATTTGGCGGTCGATAATATTCGATATGGATTGCACTTTATGTTTTCTAATAATGATGCCTATATAACTAATTTGTTTAGGAATAATGGCGCCGGGGTGGCAGTGATGTTTACCAAAAATGTGACGATGATAAACAACACCTTCGACGAAAACTGGGGTGATTCCGCTTACGGTTTATTGCTAAAAGAGATTTCAGACAGCTATATTTTCGCCAATCATTTCGCCAAAAACACAATCGGAATTTTAATGGAAGGAACCAACAGGATCAAGGTGGAGAAAAATGTTTTTAAATCTAATGGTTGGGCAATGAAAATTCAGGCCAGCTGTGTCGATAATGAAATTGTAAGCAACAATTTTTTGGGGAACACTTTTGATGTGGGGACGAACGGAAGTCTGGTTCTGAACACCTTCAACAGTAATTATTGGGACAAATACGAAGGATATGATTTAAACAGGGATAAGGTGGGTGATGTGCCGTATCATCCTCTGAGTTTATTTGCTGTTCTGGTGGAGAAAAACCCCTCTTCCATGTTGCTGTTTAGGAGTTTCATGATTACGCTTTTAGACAAGTCAGAAAAAATATTACCCAGCATCACTCCGGATAACTTCATCGATAATTCGCCATTAATGCACTCTATAGCTTTATGATAGAAATAAAAAATATTTACAAAAAATTTGGAAAACTGGAAGTTTTAAGCAATGTAAACCTATCTTTTGACAAAGGCGAATGCATTGCGCTGATTGGACCAAATGGTTGCGGGAAAACGACTTTGATTAAAAGTGTTTTGGGTATGGTGATTCCCACGAAGGGCGATGTTTTATTTGACCAAAAATCCATTTTAAATGAGTTCGAATACCGAAAAAACATAGGTTACATGCCCCAAATTGGTCGGTACCCTGATTATATGACCGTAGGCCAAATCATCGAGATGATGAAGAAAATTAGAAATTCGCATGAGAACTTAGACGAGGATTTATTTAAGGCTTTCGAACTGGAAAAGATGTTTGACAAAGAAATGCGCACGCTTTCGGGGGGAACAACACAAAAGGTAAGTGCTACCTTGGCTTTTTTGTTTAATCCTGACGTTTTAATTTTAGATGAGCCCACGGCTGGACTGGATCCTTTGGCGTCAGAAATTTTAAAGGAAAAAATCATCAAGGAAAAAGAAAAAGGGAAACTCATTTTGATAACCTCCCATCTTTTGAGCGAACTGGATGAAATGGTAACCCAAATAATTTTCATGCAGGACGGAAAAGTTCATTTTCATAAAACGATTGCTGATTTATTGGATTCAACAAACGAGAAAAAGATATCTAAGGCAATTGCAAAAATCCTTAAAAATAAAAGCAATGAACAGAATAATTAAGATCATTTTTCTAGACATTCTGAAGAACAAGATTATATTGGCTTACACTTTTATTTTAGCCATACTTTCATGGAGTTCCTTCGGACTGGAAGACAATAGTGCCAAAGGATTGCTCACCATTTTGAATATAATTCTGTTTACGGTTCCACTGGTCTCCATCCTTTTTGCGACAATTTATTTATATAACAGTTCGGAGTTCATAGAACTGTTGTTGAGCCAGCCCATCAAAAGAAAAAAGATTTGGACGAGTCTGTTTCTCGGTTTGTCCCTGTCAATGGTTTTGGCTTTTTTTGTGGGCGCCGGAATCCCTTTGCTTATAAATGCGCCGGACCGCATAGGGGTGATGATGCTGATAGTGGGCATTCTTATTTCGTTAGTTTTTGTGGCTTTGGCATTTTTGAGTTCAATCATTACGCGGGATAAAGCCAAAGGAATAGGAATTGCGATAATGACCTGGCTCTATTTTGCTTTGCTTTTTGACGGTATGGTTTTGTTTTTGTTGTTTCAGTTGTCGGATTATCCCATTGAGAAAGCAATGGTAGGAGTCACAGCGTTGAGTCCGATTGATTTGGCTCGAATTCAAATTTTGTTGCAGCTTGACGTTTCTGCAATGATGGGCTACACGGGTGCCATTTTTAAGGACTTCTTCGGCACATCTTTAGGATTGATAATTTCATTTTTACTCCTGTGCCTATGGGTTTTCATCCCGTTTTTTGTTTCGCTTAGAAAATTTAAAAGCAAAGATTTATAATGTTTTAAAATTTAGATATGAAAACTGATATTAGAAACAGATCGGATATTGAAAAATTGGTCAATTCATTCTACGATAGAATAAAAACGGATGCTACAATCGGTTATTTATTTACTGATGTGGCTAAAGTGAACTGGGAACTGCATTTGCCCAGAATGTATGATTTCTGGGATAATATTCTTTTTTCGTCAGGGAATTTTGAAGGGAATCCAATGCGAAAGCATAAAGAATTACATGAAAAAAGCGAAATGAACAAAAGCCATTTTCAACATTGGAATTTCTTGTTTGATCAAACGGTCGATGATTTGTTCATAGGGACAAAGGCGGAAGAAATCAAGCTTCGAGCGATGAACATTTCCGCATTAATGATGCATAAAACCTTGGGCGAGTGAAGCAAAACATCCTAGAACAAAAAGAGTGTTTAAGCGAATTATTTCGCAATATGGATAATTACAAAACGCAGACATTTTATGATTTTTATCATCAAAACATTATTTTAATACCTTTATATTTGCAGCGTGAAAAAACTAGCATTTCTAATTATAATTGTCCTGTTTCTAAAACCGGTTTTCCCGGTGATAGACTATGCGGTCAATTATGACTATATCTCAAAGGTGCTTTGTATAAATAAGGAAAAACCGGCAATGCATTGTAACGGGAAATGCCATTTGATGAAAGAGTTGGCCAAAGCCTCTGAAACTGAAAAGCCAATTTCGTCCGACAAAAAACAAAATGTGAATGTATTAAACGATCTTTTCGTAGAGGAACTGTTTACATTTAATTTAGCGATCATAGACCGCAAGGATAAACCTTCATTTAATTCTAAATACACTAATTTATATTCCCATTTGGATTCGTATTCTATTTTCCATCCCCCCACCATTATCTCTTAAAATTTTAGTGTAACGCCTAATGTGTACTTTTTATTTGAAGAAATTCATTTGAAGAACTTTTGTGCGCATAAATAATTTAAATAGAGAATAATAAATTAAAATAGAATGAAAAATTTACTGAATAAAGTAGTCGCCTTTATGGCCATAAGTGTTGTTTTTGCAGGCTGTACCAATGATGAGACAGCCATCTCGGGGACGGGAAATCTAGGGGTTGAATTTGACAATGCATACGGAAGCAATGACCTAATATTGAGCGCCCAAGCGAACACCACCTCCAATGATGAGGTTTTAAAAATAAGCAGCATAAAATACATAATCAGTAACATCGTCTTGACAAAAGAGGATGGGACTACGTTCAGGTACCCAAAAAGCGAAAGTTATTTTATAGTTGACGAGTCGAATCCCGAGAGTCTGACTGCAGATTTAGAAAATGTGCCGGCGGGGAATTACACAAAGGTGACATTCGGCATTGGTGTTGACAAAATGCAATGGGAACTCGGGGCAACGGGACAGGGAGACTTTTTGGCTGAGGCGCAAGCCGCCGGAATGATGTGGAGCTGGTCAGCCGGATATAAATTCCTGGCTTTCGAAGGGATGTTTACGTCGCCAACGGTAGCAACGGAGACTTCTTTCAAAGTGCACACGGGTCAAACCGGCACGGACTATAATTACACTGAGGTTACACTTGACTTGCCCACAAAAGCGATGGTTAGAACCACAATTACCCCGGAAATTCACATCATCGCCGATGTGTCAAAAATCATTGACGGGACTAATAAAATTAAGCTATCTGACAATAATGCGGCAGGAAATGGCGCCACAATTATGGGGGGTGCAGACTTGCCTTTAATTACGGAAAATCTGTCCAATATGTTTAGTGCGGCTCACGTTCATAACGATTAAATTAATTTTTGGGAGCACAA
>NZ_DATBVQ010000098.1:0-6139 GCF_036515215.1 Flavobacterium sp. | reverse complement strand
GTAGCGACAACACTTTTGGGAATTGGAGTTTTGGTGTTTGCAAAACATCCCGCTTTGAAATCCATTTCCATGATTTCTGTAATCGGTATTTTTTCGGCTCTACTGATTACTTTTATTTTGCAACCATTGGTTTTTAGCTTCTTTGTGACTAGTAGAGTAAAGAAAGGCCAGCCTCCTTTTGAAATTAAACGATTATTGCATTCCATCCTTTCGTTTACCTATTATGGATTGGGTGGTTTTCTCTTGTCAATTATTGGGGCACTATTGATAAAAATCATTCCTTTTTCGAAAAGGCGAAAAATAAAGGCGTTCCATTTTGTAATGTCAAAATTCATGCAATCGGTGCTGATGTCTTATCCGTCAATCCGAAGAAAAATCATCAACACACAAAATGAAACGTTTGAAAAACCAGCCATAATTATTGCTAACCACAGTTCATTTCTGGACATTTTGGCTATTGGGATGCTAAGCCCCAAAATCATATTTTTAGTTAGCGATTGGGTTTACAATTCCCCGATTTTTGGCAGAGGTGTCCGTTTGGCAGGATTTTATCCCGTTTCAAGTGGAATTGATAATGGAATAGAACATTTACGGGCAAAAGTAGAACAAGGGTTTTCGCTAATGGTTTTTCCCGAAGGAACCCGTTCCGTTGACAATTCGATAAAACGCTTTCATAAGGGCGCTTTTTTTCTGGCTGAGCAATTCCAGCTGGATATTATTCCAGTTGTTATTCATGGCTATTCTGAGGTATTGCCAAAAGGAGATTTTGTTATTAATGGTGGAAGCACCACATTAGAAATTTTGAAAAGGATTACTCCTGACAATAAAGATTTCGGGAAAGACTATGCGGCCAGAACAAAGAAGGTAAGCGCTTTTTTTAAAGGTCACTATCAAAAAATGCGTCACAATCTAGAAGATCAAAATTATTTTAAAAAAATGGTCCTAAATAGTTTTGATTACAAAGAGACTGAAGTAATCAGAGCCGTAGGAAACGATTTAAACCAAAATTTGGGGCGATATCACAAGTTAAACAGCTATATTGACTCCAAAGCTAAAATATTCCATTACGGGAATGATTATGGGCAGCTGGACGTGCTGCTTTCGCTTCAGGAACCACAGAGAAAAATAGTTTCTTTTGTCCAGAACGAAGAAAAAAGAACAGTTTCCAAAACAAATTATATTCTAAAGAAACGAAATATTCACTACCTTGAAAATAAAGAAGATATTAGTCAGAACAATTATGATGTGGTTTTGATTTCTGATGAAAATATAGGCAATGTGGAAGAAGCAGCGAAGTTGACTGATTGTATAATTTTGATAAATAGTGCAAATCTTAAAGACTCGATAATTAAATTGGGTTTTAAAGTTGACGGCGAGGAAGACCAACTGATCATTTTAAGAAAGGACATAAGATGAAAGAGCGTTATGATGTGGTTGTTATTGGAAGCGGATTAGGCGGATTAGTGTCTGCAATTATCTTGGCGAAGGAAGGATACAGCGTTTGTGTACTCGAAAAAAACAATCAGTATGGAGGAAATCTTCAAACTTTTGTTAGAGACAAAACTATTTTTGATACTGGAATACATTATATCGGAGGTTTGGCAGAAGGTCAGAATTTATACAGATACTTCAAATATTTGGGTATTATGGACGATTTGAAGCTCAAACAATTGGATGAGAATGGTTTTGATATTATTTCTTTTGAAGATGAAAAAAAAGAATATCCGCATGCCCAAGGATATGAGAATTTTGTAGATCAATTGGCAAAACATTTTCCAGAAGAAAGAGAGGCAATTCAAAATTATTGCGAAAAGGTAAAAGCTACCTGCAATTCATTCCCATTATATAATTTGAATTGGGAAGGCAAATACGATACCGAAATATTGGCTGTAAATGCCAAACAATGTATCGACGAATTGACTGATAATAAAAAATTGAGAGCCGTACTTGCAGGAACTAATTTTTTATACGCGGGGACTGCTGAGAAGTCACCGTTTTATGTGCATGCGTTATCCGTAAATTCATACATGCAAAGTTCCTGGCGTTGCGTCAATGGGGGGAGCCAAATCACAAAACAATTGATCAAGCAACTGAAAAAATACGGCGGAGAAGTATATAAATATAAAGAAGTCGTTCAATTTGATGTAGCGGAAAACACGGTTAGTTCTGTTAGGATGAATGATGGTTCTGTAGTTTCGGGAACAACTTTTATATCTAACATAGACCCCAAAGTTACTTTAAAAATGGCTGGTGAAGACAAGTTCAGGAAGTCCTACCTAAATCGGATCAAGAGCTTGGAAGGGGTTATTTCCGCATTTAGTCTGTACATTGTTTTTAAACCGGAAACCTTCAAATACAGAAATCATAATTATTACCATTTTGCAAGTAGTGACAATGTTTGGACTTCACATGAATATGACGAAGCGTCCTGGCCAAAAGCTTTTATGGCTTCAATGAGCAGTACTAAAAAATCAGATGTATGGGCAGACGGCATGACTTTTATAACCTATATGAAGTTTGATGATTTGAAACCGTGGGAGCAAACATTTAATACCACATCAGAAAAAGAAGATAGGGGCGAAAGTTACGAAGCTTTTAAAGCGCGGAAAACAGAAAAATTCCTTCAAATGATAGAGCTCAAATTCCCGGGATTTAGAGACTGTATTAAGTCAGTTCATACATCAACGCCGCTTTCTTATAGGGATTACATCGGTGGGCATAAAGGGAATATGTATGGTTATGAGAAAGATTCGAATAATCCAATGAAATCATTTATAGCTTCAAAAACGAAGCTGAATAATTTATACCTTACGGGTCAAAGCATCAATATGCACGGGGTTCTTGGAGTGACAATTGGAGCTGTAGTTACCTGTTCCGAAATTTTGGGAAAAGAATATTTGGTAAATAAAATCAATAAGTCTTTGGAATAAAAATTTAAAACGGATGGCGAAAAAACTATTTTATGTTTCGGTTTTATTTACAATCTCTTTTCTTTTGTTCTCTTGTGGGACATTAAAGTCATTGCATCATAAGCCTCAAGTGGAGGACTATAATAATGCAATTCCTATTGTGAAAAAACATTCGGATACCGCTTTTTCGTCGGGAAACAATTTCTTGTTGAAAAACAAACAGGGCCTATGGGAATTATATGTCGAAGGAGATCCGCTGGAAAGAGGACTGGCCTTTGGGAGTTTGGCTGACAGTTTGCTAAAAAGGCAAGAAAGTATTTTTTTCGATAAAATAAAGGAAATTATCCCGTCCAAATTCGAACAGCGTTTAGTACGGAATTTTTTGAAATGGTATAATAGGAAAGTATATCTCAATGTTCCCAATGAATTTCAGGCAGAAATTTATGGGGTTTCCCAATATAGCTCACATGAATTTGACTACATCGCCCCCCCATTTCTTAGAAGTCTATATTTGCATGCGGCTCATGATATCGGACATGTGTTGCAGGATTTAAAATTGGCAGGATGTTCTTCTTTTGCCGCATGGGACGAAAAATCCGAGGATGGAAATTTAGTTATAGGCCGAAATTTAGATTTTTATGCGGGTGATGATTTTGCAAAGGATAAGATAGTAGCTTTTGTCAATCCTGATAAGGGATACCCATTTATGATGGTGACTTGGGCGGGCATGATCGGTGTTGTGTCCGGAATGAATAACGAAGGACTGACAATAACGATCAATTCCAGCAAATCTAAAATTCCATTAATTGCCAAAACTCCCATTTCGATCCTGTCAAGAGAAATATTGCAATATGCCGCTACCATTGATGAAGCTGTCGCTATTGCGAAAAGCAGAACGGTCTTTGTTTCGGAATCCATTATGATTGGAAGTGCTCGGGATAAAAAAGCCGTTTTGATTGAAGTTTCCCCGAGTGGTCTAGGTGTTTATGAGGTCGAAAATAGCAATCAATTACTGTGCTCCAATCATTTCCAAAGTGAAGCCCTAAAAGCCAACAACAGAAATAAAGCCCAAATTAAAAATAGTCATTCCAAATATCGGTTTGATAGAATGGTTGAGTTGTTTGATGAAAATAAAAAAATCAACCCTGAAAAAGCAGCCGCAATTCTACGAAATAAAGAAGGTTTAAATAATTGGCCTTTAGGATACGGAAACGAAAAGGCATTGAACCAATTATTGGCACATCACGGAATTGTTTTCAAACCAGAAAAACGACTGGTTTGGGTTTCCTCGAATCCATATCAGATGGGTGAATTTGTTTGCTATGATTTGAATGAAATTTTCAAAAACAGAAGTTCAAAAGACTCCATAATTTCATTGCAGCAAGAAAACCTAAATATTCCAAAAGACCCGTTTCTGGAAACCAACGAATATAAAAACTATGAACTGTTTCGAATTGAAGATAGGAAAGCGGATGCTTTTTTAGAAAAAAAAGAAGCTATGCCAATTCCTTTTGTTGAAAACTATCAGTCTCTGAATCCGGACTACTGGGAAGTTTATTATAAGGTTGGTTTGAGTTTTTATAAGGAAAAAAGATACAAACTCGCTAAGGGGCAATTCGAAAAAGCATTAACCAAAGAAATCACCACCGTTCCCGAAAAAGAGGTAATTAAAAAATATTTAAAAAAAATAAAAAGAAAACTGCAATGATTCCAAAAATAGAAACCGCCTCATCAGCCGAAATAAAAGCTTTTCAGGAACGTAAATTGATGGAACTTCTGATTTCGTTGAAGGAAAACTCGCCCTTCTACAAAGCTCTTTTCGAGAAAGAGAATGTAGATATCAGCAAAATCAAAACATTAGAGGATTTGCAACTTCTGCCGGTTACCACCAAAGAAGATTTACAAAAAAACAACGATGATTTTATGTGTGTCCCTGCTAATAAAATCATCGACTACGCCACCACATCGGGCACTTTAGGAGACCCGGTGACTTTTGGCTTGACCGACAATGATTTGGACCGTTTGGCCTATAACGAGGCCATTTCTTTTGGTTGTGCGGGAATAAAGGAAGGCGATGTAGTGCAATTAATGACTACAATAGACAGGCGTTTCATGGCCGGATTGGCCTACTTTTTAGGGCTTCGAAAAATGAAAGTGGGAGTCATCCGCGTAGGTGCGGGGATTCCTGAACTGCAGTGGGATTCAATATTGAAATACAAACCGACTTACCTGATTACGGTTCCGTCTTTTTTATTAAAGCTTATAGAATATGCCGAAGCGCACAATATTGATTACAATAATTCTGGAATAAAAGGTGCGATTTGCATTGGCGAGTCACTTCGAAGCCAGGATTTTTCAATGAATATCCTAGCTAAAAAGATTACCGAAAAATGGAATATTAAGTTGTTTTCAACTTATGCTTCGACAGAAATGAGCACAGCTTTTACGGAGTGCGAGCATTCAGTTGGAGGACATCACCATCCAGAATTAATCATCGTTGAGGTTTTGGACGACAATAACAAACCCGTAAAAAACGGCGAATCGGGCGAACTGACATTTACCACTTTGGGAATCGAGGCGATGCCGTTAGTCCGCTTCAAAACGGGTGATATTGTGCAGCTGCACCACGAACCTTGCGCATGCGGAAGAAATACTTTGCGTGTCGGACCCGTTATTGGAAGGAAACAGCAAATGATTAAATATAAAGGGACAACCCTGTATCCACCAGCGATGAATGATGTTTTGAACGATTTTCCAATGATTGAAAGTCATATTATCGAAATTTCCACCAACGATTTAGGAACGGATGAGATCCTGATTAAAATCGCTGTCAAGGAACAATCAGACGCTTTTTTGCAACAGCTAAAAGACCATTTTAGGGCCAAGCTACGAGTGAGCCCCAAAATTGAGTTTACTACAAAAGAAATTCTGAATCCATTGATTTATAATCCAATGAGTAGGAAACCAATTCACTTTTTTGACACTAGGAAAAGCACTTTTTAGAGGGCAAAATAGAGTTCAATTCCATACTTGGATAATCTATTCATCTAAATGTTGTAATTTTGCACAAAATTTAAGAAGATGATTAAGATTGGCAACATAGAATTACCGGATTTTCCTTTACTTCTCGCTCCTATGGAGGACGTGAGTGACCCGCCTTTTCGCAGGTTGTGTAAAGCCCATGGTGCCGATATGATGTACTCAGAATTTATTTCTTCCGAAGGACTTAT
>NZ_DATBVQ010000097.1:0-13197 GCF_036515215.1 Flavobacterium sp. | reverse complement strand
CGAAGCGACCGCTTTGGTAAACATGGGCGGCTGTGTTTCCATTTCGACAAAAAAAGAACTGCACGACACTTTTAAAGATTTAATTTTAAACGATTCCATCAGGAGCGAAAAAGGGCACATTTGTAGCACTTTCGTTTTAATGAATAAGGGCGCCACTAACGTCATCATGAAAACGCTCTAAATAGTGTGCTGATTTACGACAAAATTATTAATCATCATGAGTATTAACTACTCCTTTTTTATAAAGTAGAATATAATAATGTACCCTAAATCTCGATAATAAATCCATTTGCTTACAGACAAGAATTTGCCACAGCAAAAACGACCCAGCGGCTTTTAAAATTATTGAAACATTAGCCACTACGCCTTTAGGCAGATATAATATATTTAAAACCAATTAATTAAAAATAAACTCGAAAATTTAGCGAAATTGAAGTCAAATAGTAGCTCTAAAAAAATAAGTCGGCAGAAATTTAAGTAATTCAAAAAAGCAACTTCTTATCAAGGCCTTATTTTTCGGCACCATAACGGCGATATCGGGCAAAATCACAAATGAAATATTATTTTCAAAAAAAAAATAAAAAAATTATTTACGTATCAAAAAATGTATATCTTTGCCTCGAATTAATAATTAACCTTTATATTAAATTAAGATGAAAAAAGTATTTTTAAGTTTAGCTGTTGTTGCTGTTTTAACTGTTGTATCTTGTAAAAAAGCTGACGCTTCTGCTGAAGAAGTTGTAGCTGTTGACTCTACTGAAGTAGTAGTTGATTCTGTTGCTGTTGATACTACTGCATTAGCTGTTGATTCTGCTGCTGTTGTTACAGAAACTCCTGCTGCTGAGTAATTTTTAATTACGATCAAAAAAATCAAAGCCATCCGCGCAAGCGAGATGGCTTTTTTATTGCCCAAAACCAAATTCTAAAGATTTTAGTCCTCGAATTTAAAATCATTATTGGAAAAATCCAGGATCTCCGCTTCCGATCCGTATTTGATTATTTCGTTAATTCCTTTCTGTACCATCAGTTCCGTTGTATATTTTCTGCTCGTGGCCATAACCACACCATCGGCCACTACCCTGAAGAAAAACTTTCCAGCGGTCGTTTTAAACTTCACAAAAGCACAGCTCTGAAAAACTGATCTCACGTACTCCGCATCGGCCTCACAGTCCATTCTCAGTTCGTATGCCTTACTCGTAAAAATAGTTTTCCCTTTTCTGGAGGTAAGCTCAAACTTATAATCCCCGCTAAATCGTTTCGTAATTACAAAAGAAGCCATATTTCGAATAGATGATATTTACTTTAAAACAAAAAAAAACTAACATTTTTCCTCAAACGGATATAAACAAAAAAAAGCCTCTTCAAAAGAAGAGGCTTTAGTACTCAGAGCGGGACTTGAACCCGCACGAACATTGCTGTTCACTGGATTTTAAGTCCAGCGTGTCTACCAATTTCACCATCCGAGCATTACTACTTTTCGATTTTTATACCTAATTTTTATAAAAAATTAATTAAATATAGCCACCATCCGAATATTTTATGGTTTGGAGCGAAAAACGGGGCTCGAACCCGCGACCTCGACCTTGGCAAGGTCGCGCTCTACCAACTGAGCTATTTTCGCATTTTCAATTCTTAAAAAGAACCGCAATACTTGTTCTGTATTGCGGATGCAAATTTAGGACATTTATTGAATTACACAAGCCTTTTTTACAAAAAAATTCAAGATAAAAGTTAAACTATTGATATCCCTAACTTTAAAAATGAATAAATTTATTTTCTGGTGAGCATTCTTTTTATTTCGTTCAATTTCATCAATGCTTCCATCGGCGTGATGGTATTTATGTCTAAATTTAGTATTTCTTCTTTGATTTCCTCCAACAATGGATCGTCTAAATTGAAGAAACTCATCTGCATTTCCTCTTTCTCTGATTTTATTCCATGCAACACATCACTGGAATGATTTTTCTCCAATTTCTTCAACAGCTTTTGCGCTTTCAAAATCACTATTTGCGGCATTCCTGCCATTTTTGCCACGTGAATTCCAAAGCTGTGCGCGCTCCCCCCTTTCACCAATTTTCTTATGAAAAGAACGGTGTCTTTAAGCTCCTTCACCGAGACGTTGTAATTTTGAATCCTCGGCAAGGATTCATTCATCTCGTTTAGTTCATGATAATGGGTTGCGAACAAGGTTTTAGGCCTGGAAGGATGTTCATGCAGAAATTCTGCAATGGCCCAAGCGATGGAGATTCCATCATAGGTACTGGTTCCCCTTCCAATTTCGTCCAGCAGCACCAAACTTCTGTCGGAAATATTGTTCAAAATCGAGGCGGTTTCATTCATTTCGACCATGAAGGTGGATTCCCCCATCGAAATATTATCGCTTGCCCCTACCCTTGTGAATATCTTATCGACGGCACCCATTCTTACACTATCGGCCGGGACGAAGCTTCCCATTTGGGCCAACAATACGATTAACGCGGTTTGACGCAAAATAGCCGACTTACCAGACATATTGGGACCGGTAATCATTATCAGTTGCTGGGTTTCCCTATCCAGAAAAACATCGTTTGCGATATAAGGCATTCCGACCGGCAACTGCTTTTCGATAACGGGATGGCGACCGTTCTTGATTTCCAGCTCAAAAGTTTCGTCAAGTTCAGGACAAACATATCTGTTTTCGATCGCCAACTGCGTAAAAGAACACAAACAATCTAGCTGAGCCACTAAATTGGCGTTCAATTGAACCGGCTTTATGTAAGTCGCAATCCAAGCAACCAATTGCTCGAACAATTCTGATTCTATCTTTTGGATTTTCTCCTCGGCACCCAAAATCTTAGTTTCGTATTCTTTTAATTCCTCCGTGATGTAACGCTCGGCATTCACAAGGGTTTGCTTCCTGATCCATTCTGAGGGCACTTTATCTTTATGCGAATTTCTGACTTCAATATAATATCCGAAAACGTTGTTGAAAGAAATTTTCAATGAAGAAATACCGGTTAATTCTGATTCCCGCTTTTCTATTCCGTCCAAAAATTCTTTGCCCGAAGTCGAGATTGCTCTCAATTCGTCCAGTTCTTCGCTTATTCCCTTGGCGATCGCATTCCCTTTGGCGACCGCCACAGGTGCGTCTTGGTTTAATGTCGTTTTAATTTTTTCGCGTAATAAATCGCAGCTGTGCAAGCTGTCCCCAATAATCCTTACTGCGTCTTGCGGACTTTTTAAAGCCAAAGTTTTTATGGGAATAATGGCATCAAGCGATTCCTTAAGATAAACAACTTCTCGTGGAGATACTTTTCCCGCGGCTATTTTGGAAATCAAACGTTCCAAATCTGAAATCTGTTTGATTTGTTGTTGCATGCTTTGCAAAACCTCCTGATTTTCTTTCAAATAGGAAACCACTTGGTGACGGCTTCGGACCTTATTGCTGTCTTTCAACGGCAATGCAAGCCAACGTTTGAGCAAACGTCCCCCCATTGGCGAGAGCGTTTTGTCAATTACGTCCAAAAGCGTAACCGCATTTGGATTGTAGCTGTGATACAATTCTAAGTTACGAATCGTAAATCGATCCATCCAAACATAAGCGTCTTCGGCTATACGCTGAACGGAAGTGATGTGCTGCACCCTGTTGTGCTGCGTTTCGGATAAGTAATACAAAATAGCTCCCGAAGCAATGATTCCTTCCTTTAAATCTTCGATACCAAACCCCTTTAAGGAAACCGTCTGGAAATGTTTTGTCAATATTTCGAACGCATAATCCTCTTTATAGATCCAATCCTCCAAATAAAAACTGTGATAATCATCCCCGAAAATTTCACGGAATTCATTTTTATTGTTTTTCGGAATCAAAACCTCGCTCGGGCTAAAGTTTTGCAAGAGTTTGTCTATGTATTCGGCATTCCCTTGAGCGGTAAGAAATTCACCAGTGGAAACGTCCAAAAATGATATTCCGATTGACTTATTGGCAAAATAAACCGAAGCCAGAAAATTATTGGTTTTTGAGTTTAAAACTTCGTCATTCATGGAAACTCCCGGAGTAACCAATTCTGTTACGCCGCGTTTTACAATCGTTTTTGTCGTCTTAGGGTCCTCCAATTGATCACAAATCGCGACACGAAGACCTGCCTTGACTAATTTTGGCAAATAAGTGTTTATTGAATGATGCGGGAAACCGGCTAAGGCCGTCTCCGTTGCAGATCCCGCACCCCTTTTTGTCAGGGTAATCCCCAAAATCTTAGAAGCTCTTACCGCATCATCCCCAAAGGTTTCGTAAAAATCGCCTACTCTAAATAATAAACATGCATCCGGATATTTCCTTTTGATTTCATTGTATTGTTTCATTAACGGTGTTTCCTTAACTACTTTATCTTTAGCTGCCAATTTATACTGTTTTTAATTAATGTAAAATGTGACAGCGAATTTAAATATTTTATAGCGAATAAGTACCACTTCAAAAATTAAAACCATTTTTAAGGAAAAATTAAGCAATTGGCATGATTTTTTCTCTAAATTTGTTCTACTAATCATAAAAACTAAAAAAAATGAAGAAAATATTTTTACTAGCGATGCTAACTGTTCTAGGAGCAGCTACTTCTTGTGCCCAAGAAACCAAAAAAAAAATAAAGGCAACTAGTGCTGCAAAAGTTGCTAAAGTAGATGGAGCCGGGATGGTTTTTGTTTCAGAAACAATCGATTACGGGACAATTGCACACAATGCGGACGGAAAACGTGAGTTTGTATTTACAAACAACGGAAACAAGCCGTTAATCATTACAAACACTCAAGGTTCATGTGGTTGTACTGTTCCTACTTCTCCAAAAGAACCGATTGCTCCCGGAGCAAAAGGGATTATTGGCGTAAAATACGCAACTGACAGAGTTGGTGCATTCACAAAAACGGTAACTGTAACCTCTAATGCTGCAGGAAACGCCACGATGGTACTTACCATTAAAGGTACCGTTTTGGCTGATGAGGCCACAAAAAGCTAAATTTTAATTAATACAAATAAAAGCTTCCCTTAAATCGGAAGCTTTTTTTATTTGAGCAAACCCCAAAATAGAATGAGAAAGCTAGAAAACAGCGAATTGGAGCGAAAATCAATTGAAGCCTTCAAAGAATCAGAAAAAACTCCAATAATTATCGTTTTAGACGATGTTCGCAGTTTGCATAATATAGGCTCCGTATTTAGGACCGCCGATGCTTTTTTGATCGAAAAGATCTACTTATGCGGCATCACCGCAACGCCCCCAAACAAGGAAATTCATAAAACGGCGCTGGGCGCGACCGAAACGGTGACTTGGGAGCACAATCAAGATGTTCTGGAAGTGATTGAAAACTTAAAGCGGGACAAGGTTACCACCTTAGCCATAGAACAGGTGCAAAGCGCCATATTCCTTCAAGACTTTGAAATAGAAAAAGGGGAAAAATACGCTTTGGTATTTGGGAACGAAGTCCACGGTGTTTCCCAAGAAGCGGTTGCGCTCTGCGACGGCTGCATCGAAATCCCGCAACTGGGAACCAAGCATTCTTTGAACATTTCGGTCAGCGCGGGAATAGTGGTTTGGGATTTATTTCAAAAATTAAGATATTCAAAGTAATTTTAAAAAAAATAAAAAATTGAATACTTTTACAAAATGAAGAATTATATTTTTTTAAAAATAGTAATCGTTGTTTTATTTTTAGTTTCGAATGTCTTTTATGCCGGTGCCCAACCTATAATCACAGCCACAAGCAACACAAGTACTTATTGCATAAGAACTTACACAAATATAACTACTGCTGTAACAATAGCTGACCCTAGTAATGAAATAACTGAAATTTACATTCAAATCTCAGCTGGATATGTAAATGGGCAAGATCAATTAATATTAAATAACTCAGGCTCTCATCCAAAAATTGGAATAGACCCTTTCAACTCTAGCACAGGAAAACTTCGATTATATAGTCTAGGCTCCGCAACTGCAACCGATTTTGAAGCAGCTGTAGAAGATATACAGTTCTACAATTCTTCTATGTTTCCCTCAGGAACTAGAAGCTTCTCCATTACTATTGGTCAAGCCAATTATTTACCTAGAAACGGCCATTACTATGAATTCGTCCCAAATCTGGGAATTACATGGACTGATGCTAAGCTTGCCGCAGAAGGAAGCAATTACTATGGTTTACAAGGCTACCTAGCGACCCTTACCGCCGCTGATGAGGCGAAAATTGCGGGAGAACAAGCATCGGGAGCAGGATGGATTGGCGGTAGCGACGCGGAAACGGAAGGAGTATGGAAATGGGTGACGGGACCGGCAGAAGATAGAGTTGTCTTTTGGAATGGTGCCGTAAATGGATCCTCTCCCAATTTTTCCCTTTGGAATAATAATGAACCTAACCAGTCAGGAAACGAAGATTATGCGCATATCACGGCTCCAGGAGTGGGAATTAAAGGCTCCTGGAATGACTTGCCGAATACCGGGGAGGCCAGCGGGGATTACCAACCCAAAGGTTATATCGTGGAATACGGGGGAATGCCTGGAGACCCGGTCCTAAATATTTCTGCCAGCACAACGATAACAATTCCAAGGATAGAAAGCACAACTCCGGCATCGAGATGCGGATCCGGAAGTGTAACGTTGCAGGCATCTGTTTCAAATGGCGATGCATTCTGGTATTCAACTCCAACTTCCACTACACCATTACTGATAGGAAACAGTTATGACACGCCTTACATAACGACAAACACGACCTACTACGTTGATGCCGGTTGCATTTCAAACAGAACAGCAGTTATCGCTTCCATAAAAACAATACCAACAGTTATTTCAACCACCGCAAATTCTCGATGCGATTCGGGAACCCTAACTTTAATGGCGACAGCTTCTGAAGGAAACATACAATGGTATGATTCGGCAGGAAACTTATTAGCCACAGGAAATTTATTTACAACGCCAAGCATTACAGCAACCACAACATATTATGTTGATGCTATAGCAAACGGTTGCACAAGCCCAACAAAAATCGCCGTTATCGCAACGGTCAACAATTCCCCTGCAATTACTTCAACAACTCCCGGCTCTCGTTGTGATTCTGGAACTGTAACTATAGGCGCAACGGCTTCCGCAGGAACGCTTAACTGGTATGGCGTCGCAACGGGAGGAATGTCATTGGCTACGGGCATAACATTTACAACTCCAAATTTAACCACGTCAACAACTTATTATGTTGACGCGACCGCTGACGGCTGCACAAGCCCAACAAGAACTGCAATTGTAGCTACTATGTATACAACCCCTACAATTACCTCAACTTCGCCCGCATCGGTTTGCGACTCCGGAACCGTAACGTTGGCGGCGACCGCTTCAGCCGGAAATGTACAATGGTATGATTCAGCGGGAAATTTATTGGCAGCGGGAAATTCTTACGCAACCCCTGTCATTTCAGCGACTACAACCTACTACCTGGATGCTATCGCGAATGGCTGCACAAGCCCAACACGAACCGCAATTGTCGCTACCGTCAACACGACTCCATCAGTTACCTCCGTAACCCCTGCATATCGTTGTGATTACGGAACAGTAACGCTGCAAGCAACCGCTTCCAGTGGAAACATAAACTGGTATGATGACGCTGGCAATCTTTTAGCGACAGGAAACACATTTACGACTCCTGTCCTTGATTCAACTACAACCTATTTTGTTGACGCTGCAGTTTCTGATTGCAAAAGTCCAAAAACTTCAATTACCGCAACCGTTTATCCCATAGACAAAACAAACGAAGAAGTGCTTTTATGCCAGGGCGAAACTACTACATTGGACGCTTCAATTTCAGGCATGAATTATTTGTGGTCCCCCAGAGGCGAAACCACCCAAACAATTGCAATTTCAACCGTTGGTGAATACAGCGTGACAATCAGTTCCCCGACTATTGTTTCATGCGATTCGCAAAAAATATTTGATGTCATAGAACATCCGGAACCCATCATTAGCTCGATTGCTGTAGAGGAAAATTCAATTACAATTGAACTTGCAAACGCCGAAAGCTACTATGAGTATTCGATAAATGGTGAGGATTTTCAAGTTTCAAACCAGTTTTCACACATCCAGACCGGTCAACATACGGCTTTTGTAAGAGATAATAATGGATGTAACTTGGTGGCACAAGATTTCACCATCTTTACCATAGCCAAATTTTTCACGCCAAATTTCGACGGTTTCAATGACGTTTGGGAAATTAGGGAAATGCAAGATTATCCTAATGCAAGAGCTCAGATTTATGACAGATACGGTAAATTAATAATAGATCTAACTTCTTATAAATATAGTTGGGATGGCAAATTCAACAATAAGATTTTGCCTGCAGATGATTATTGGTACCGTCTAAAATTGGATGCCACGATTCCAGAATTAACCGGACACTTTACATTAAAAAGATAAGTTTACTTAAGAAATCTTCTTTTTAATTTCATCCAAAATATAGAGGTAATCCTCTTGATTTTTGACGAAATCCCTGTCAGAAACGTCAATTATTAAAACATTCAGTTCCGTTTGTGATTTGATGTAATCCAAATATCCGTTGTTGATTTTTTCCAAATATTCCGCTGGTATTTTCTGTTCGTAACTTCTGCCTCTTTTCTTGATGTTCTGCAGCAATCGTTCCGAATTCTGATATAAATAGACATACAAATCGGGCCTGGGCATCTCTCTGTAAATGATGTCAAAGAGGTTGCGATACAATCTGTATTCGTCTTCCGCCAGGGTTATCTTGGCGAAAATCAACGATTTGAATATGTGGTAATCGGCAACCAGAAAGTCTTTAAACAAATCAAATTGAGCCAAATCATCCGATAATTGTTGGTATCTGTCGGCAAGGAATGACATTTCGAGCGGAAAAGCATACCTGTTTTGATCTTTATAAAATTTGGGCAAAAAAGGGTTGTCAGCAAAACGTTCCAAAACTGTCTTTGCATTGAAGTCCTCTGCAATCTTGGTAGCCAAGGTGGTCTTTCCCGCACCAATATTCCCTTCGAAAGCAACGTAATTAAATTGCTCCAACGAAATATTCTGCAATGGACTTTCTAAATGATGGGCCACTACACAATTGCCGTCATCTTGACAATCTTGAAGCAAAGTTGAAATTGATTTTTTTAAAACGGGATGCTCCCAGTCCAAATTTAAATCCTGGATAGGCAACAACACGAAATTACGATCTTGCATTAGAGGATGCGGAATCTGCAATTTTTCGGTTTCGATAATTTCAGAATCAAAAGCAATCAGATCTATATCAATCAGCCGAGCTTGATATCCTTTCTCTTCATTACGGACGCGGCCCAGTCTTTTTTCGATCTTTAAGACTTGGCTCAGTATTTTATGTGCCGAACTGAAAGTATGCAAAACCAGGGCACAATTATAGAATGCGCCGCCTTCAAAACCCCATGATGGTGTCTCATATATTTTTGAAACTTTAATGACCGTTCCAATTTCTCGGTGTATCAAGTCGATGGACTGCCTCAGGTTTTCAAGTCGATCCCCTAGATTGCTTCCTATCGATAAAATGACCTGATGTTGTGATTTCATATTAAGCGCAAATTAACTAAAAGAATTTCAGAATAGAACTATATTTGCATAAAGTGTTGGTAACAAAATGTAGAAATTGCGAATATAAATCTGTAACAATTCATCCTTTTTTGCTACTTATTAAAAAAATATAATTATGAAGTTTTTAGGAAATGTATTGGCAACCATTGTTGGTTTATTTGTTTTTTTGATGCTATTCTTTTTTGGAATCCTAATCATCGTGGCCATTTTTGGTGGGGAACCTGAAGGGGTAACGGTCAAGAATAACTCAGTCATCGAATTGGACCTTAAAAACATAAAACACGATTATGCCGGAAAATACGAAGACCCATGGATCAAAATATTTTCGGACAAAAAAAGTGTCGGATTAACGGATGTGATCAATGCAATTGAAGAAGCAAAAACTGACGATGACATCAAAGGAATTTCCATTTTAAATGATGAGTCTTCCTTAGGAATAGCGCAAAGCAAAGCCTTGAGGGATGAACTGGAAAGCTTCAAAAAATCGGGAAAATTTGTGATGGCTTATGCCAATGTCTATTCCCAGAAGGAATATTATCTTAATTCTGTCGCTAATCCAATTTATATCAATCCGGTAGGAGAAATGGATTTCAAAGGACTCTCTGCTGAAATACTTTTTTTCAAGGAATTACAGGAAAAAACGGGTGTAAAAATGGAAGTGATACGTCATGGAAAATACAAAAGCGCCGTGGAACCATTTCTTGAAAACAAAATGAGCGACGCCAACAGAGAACAAACTACCGCTTTACTAAATTCAGTTTGGAATTCAATTGTGGCTGAAATCTCGAAAAGTAGAAACGTCCCGGTTGACAAACTTAACGAAGTCGCAAATGGTCTTCTGGCCCGAACTCCGGAAATGGCAAAAGAACAAAAATTGGTGGATATCATCGCCTACGAAGATGTGTATCACGATGCAATCAGAAAAGCGTTAAAAGTGGAGAAAGACGAAGATTACAATAAAATCAGCATCTTCGATTACACTAAAAAAATGATGACCACCTCAAAAATTAATGATGCTAAAGATGAAATAGCCATCATATATGCACAAGGAGAAATTCAAAGCGGCGAAGGGGATGTGAACACGATTGGTGAAGGGTCCATGCGACGCTCTCTGCAAGAAGCGAGAAAAAACAAAAATGTAAAAGCCATCGTACTTCGTATTGACAGCCCGGGCGGGAATGCCTTGACATCCGATTTGATTTGGCGAGAAGTGGAATTGACCAAAAAAGTAAAACCCGTAGTGGTCTCCATGGGGAATTATGCCGCTTCGGGAGGGTATTATATCGCCTGCAACGCAAACCAAATTTTTGCAGAAAACAACACCATTACCGGTTCCATAGGCGTTTTTGGAATATTGCCGAACTTCAATAAACTGACGACAAAAATCGGTATCAATGCGGAGCAGGTAAATACTCATGAGAACTCTGCTCGTTATAGCCCATTTGTTCCTTTGGACGAAAAATTCAAAGCGGTCACTCTTGAAGGCGTCGAGCATATTTACAAAACTTTCGTAACGCATGTTGCCGAAGGTCGAAAAATGACCTTTGCACAGGTGGATTCAATTGCGCAAGGCAGAGTGTGGTCTGGATCTGAAGCTATCAAAATTGGCCTTGTAGATAAAATTGGCGGGCTTAATGACGCAATCAGTGCAGCGGCCAAATTGTCCAAAATCAAAAAATACAATACCCGCAACTATCCAGAATACAAGAAAGACATTGAGGATCTTTTAGCCAACTTACCGTTTGCAAAGTCCAAGGAAGCTTTTATAAAAGAGGAATTAGGAGAGGAAAATTATAAAGTATTACAAGGAATAAAAAGAATGCAATCCAGGAAAGGGGTTCAAACTATGATGCCTTTTGAAATCAATATTCAATAGAACAAATACTACAAAAAATGAATCCGTTTGAAAAATTTTCAAACGGATTTTTTTTGCTTTTAACACTTTTCAAAAAAACGGAACTCATTGTGATTTCAGTCGCCAAATATCAGCAATCCATTATTTATGAAAACTTTAGAGATCAACCAATCTATAAAACACTATTTTTGTAACTAAATTACGGCAACATTATTGCTGTACAATTTGAAAATAAATATCCAAATCATATGTTGAAAATCATTTTAAAAATCATTTTGACTATAATTGTCCTAATTACAGTCTCCTTATTTGCAATCCCTTATTTTTTCAAAGACGAGATAAAAGCCAAAATCACTTACGCCATCAATCAAAAGCTGGACGCTAAAGTCGGTTTTGCGGACGTCAATTTGAGTCTGTTCAAAAATTTTCCCAATGCCAATGTAACTATAGACGAATTGGTCATTATCAATAAAGCCCCTTTTGCTGGAGACACCTTGGTTTCATTAGAGGAATTAGACCTAAAAATGTCTATCAAGGAACTTTTAAAAGGAAAGGATGAAGCCATCGACATTCAGGGAATTACGTCAAAAAATGGACTGATAAACATCCTTTTTAATAAAGATGGCGTTGGCAACTATGATATCGCCTTGAAAGACGAAATAAAGGGCGCCCAAAAAAATAGTCCGTTGTCCTTGAAAATTCAAAATTATAAATTCGAAAATTTCAAGTTCAAGTACTTTGACGAAAGCTCAAAAATAAAAATGCTGGTCGACAGTATCAACCATGAAGGAACGGGTGACTTTGCTGCTTCAAAACTGGATCTGGTAACGAAATCTACAGGAAAAATGACGCTGAATATGGACAAAGTCAACTATATGAATAATGTTCCATTGACTTTGGATGCCGTTTTGGGCATCGATTTAGAAAAAAGCAAATACACCTTCAAAGAAAACAAAGCATTGGTAAACCAACTGCCACTGGAATTCGACGGCTTTATTCAACTGGTTGACGCTGGTCAGGAATATGATTTGAAATTCAAAACTCCAACTTCTTCGTTCAAAAATTTCTTGGGGATTATACCCGCAGCGTATGCTTCGAGTTTGGATAACGTAAAAACAACCGGGGACTTTACGGTTGCCGGCTATGCAAAAGGGCTGTATTCGGACACCACCGTTCCTAAATTCAACGTTGATATCGCATCCAATAACGCTTCTTTTAAATATCCCAATTTACCCAAATCTGTTGAAAACATAATAATTGACACTAAGATTATTAATGAAACCGGGATTTTAAACGATACTTACATTAATCTGGACAAACTGTCTTTTAAAATTGACCAGGATGTTTTTAATGCGAAAGCAAACATTAAAAACATCACCCAAAATGCGATAGTTGATGCCGCCTTGAAAGGAACCATCAATTTGGCCAACGTATCCAAGGCCTATCCGATAAAACTGAAGAAACCGTTGACCGGAATATTGAAAGCGGACGTGACCACAAAATTTGACATGATTTCAGTCGAAAACAGTCAATACGAAAATATTAAGAATGCGGGAACGATGAGTCTATCCGACTTTAAATATGCTGATGAAAATGGCAAGACCATGAACATCAGCAATGCTTTGGTACAGTTTAATCCCAGTCAGGTCAATCTGAAACAATTCGATGCAACTACTGGAAAAAGTGACCTTAGCGTAACTGGAGTACTGGAAAATTTTTATGGTTTCATCTTTAAAAACCAAGAATTGAAAGGGAATTTTAACCTGA